>JAJZGM010000004.1 GCA_021828525.1 Nitrospirota bacterium
CTTTGGACAGATTCCAAGAACAATCCTTCGCCTCAGGCGGGCCGGAATTCTGGTTCCGGAGAGGTCAAGGGATTCACTCCATGAATAAATCCTTCTATAATAGAAAATCACACATTTTTCAGTAAAAAATTCCAATCTTCCTGAAAGGACTCTTTGTGAAACTTCTTCCCCGATCCCTCTCCTATAAATTCCTGTCCCTGGTGTCTCTCGGGGGAGTTCTGGGAATCTTCGCCCCCTGGGCGGGAGAGGCCGCTCAAATATCCGCTCCCGAAACGGCCCTGGTTTTTACCGTCCGTGTCTCCGATCACAACGCGGGGAAATCCCCCGCCGTGCGGACGGTGACCTATACCATCACCAATGACGCCATGCGCATCGACGCCCCCGCAGAGGGGAGCGACCGGAGTTATCTCTGGAACCTTTCCACCCGGACCGTGGCCTCCCTCGACAACGGGAAGAGGACCTACCACGCGGACTCCCTCGACAAGATCATGGGATTTGTCGATTTCTCCCAGCTCCTGGGGCAGTATGCGGGAAACAATCCCAAGGACAAGGTCATTCCCGGGACGGTCTTTCGGACCGTCGCCGGAGTCCCCTGCACAGACAAGACGACCCTTCACCGCTTCAAGGGGCGTGTGGTCGGCATGATCAACGGCGACCAGAAAATCGTCCAGTGTCTGGCCACGACCTTCCCCGGAAGCGATCTTTACCGGAACTTCCAGACGGGACTTGCGGCCCTCGCGAAGAAAGGGGCCTCTGGCAAGACTGCGGTTCCTCCTCCCTTCATGCCTCTCGCCCTGGAGACCGTCCGGACGACCGACTACTCCAAGGGATTCCTCGTGAAGATTCTCTCCGCCCTCCATCTTTACGACTCCTCGAAAATCCCCGAGCGACAGGTGGAGCGGGAAAAGGTCACGGCTCTCTCTGTCCGTTCCGTTCCTTCAGGAACCTTTTCGATCCCCGCCTCCTATCAAAAGGAGACGGCTCCTGCTTCATGATCTTCCGGCGACCCCTCCTGATCGCCAATCCCGGCGCCGGATCCCGCCGAAGGAGAGCGGCTCTTGGCCCCCTTCTCGACTCCTTCATGGCCCGGTTTCCGGAAGGCCTCGTTCTTCGCTCCCTACCGGAGCCTCCCCCGGAGAATTTCTTTGACCGGTACTCCGACCGTGATCTTCTGGTGGTCTACGGGGGGGATGGCACGGTTCACCGGATCCTTGGCCTCTCCCCCCCGTCCCGGCTCCCGCTCCTCGTCCTCCCGGGGGGAACCGGCAATGTTCTCTCCCGCTACCTTGGCATTTCCCCCTTACTGTCCCACCCCGACACCCTCTGGGAAAGACTCCCGCAGGCAGGACTTCTGAGAGTCCGGCCCGGCCTTGCCGGATCCCGTCCCTTTCTCCTGATGGCCGGGGCCGGATGGGACGGGCTCGCCGTCCGGCGGATCAGCGGGAAGTTCCTTCTGGGATCCCTCTCCTATTACCTGGCGGGGCTCGCCTCCCTCCTCTCCCCCGATCTGCCCACATTTTCCCTGACCCTGACACTTGAAAACGGGCATCAGGTGACCCGGACCGCTGTGCGCTGGTGTCTGGCCAGCCGTCTCCCCCCCTACCTTGGCCCTTTCCGGTCCTTCCCGGACGACCGGCCTGATTTACCACACCTTAATCTCACACTGGTTTGCGGCGGTCGGTGGGGGATCGTGACGGCCTTTGCGGGTCTTCTTCCGGGGGCTCCGGTGTGGATGCGGCCTTTTTCCCTGAAGGTCCGAGAAGTCGTCTTCCACCCTTCTCCCGAGGGAGGGGAGATTCCCTTCCAGGCGGATGGGGAAGCCATTGCCTCGGCCCCTAGGCTCGCTCTTGCGGGCTCAGTCCTCTCCCTGCTCTCTTTTCGAGTGGACCGGGAAGGGTGAGGGATCCTCCGGAAGGTGGACCAGATTTGACAGGTTAGAACAGAAATCCGGGGGTTGATCGAAAGAGTCCGATGAACTAAATTGAAATATAAGGGAATGTTTTCGATCGATCACGGAAAATCATTACAGAGGATATCCGATGATACGGAGGGTAAGGGATTTTTTTATGCTTTTTTTGGGAGGATTTCGGGGAAAGGCCCGACGGGCCTTGCTCTGCCTCTTTCGTCCCGGGTACGTGAAAAGGTCTGTCGAACGACGGGAGGGTTCCTGCAACCAGTGCGGCAATTGCTGCCGGATCTCCTTCTCCTGTCCCTTTCTCAAGATCTATGGAAGCCACGCCCTCTGCCGGATCTACCACATCGGACGCCCCTCCCCCTGCGTGGCCTTTCCCATCAACAAAGCCGACCTGGCCGATGTCGGGTTCGAATGCACCTACACCTTCCCGTCCGAGGAACGCTCTCCCCGACCCAATGTGGTGGAACTTCCGGTGTGGAATCCTTCCCGCCTCACCTTCAGCGATTCCGGCGGAGAGCTTGAAGAAGGGTGATTCCTATGCCCTTTCCAGATTTTAGGACCGGTCGACGAGATCAGAGAGATAGCCAGGAGCCCTTCTGACCCAGTCGATGATGAAATCCACCGCAAAGAGAACGTCTTCCCGGGACAGCTCCGGATAGCATTCCGTGACGATCCGGTCGATCGTGTATCCCTTTTTGAAGAGCTCCAGAAAGACCGTGACCGGGATCTGCGTTCCATCGAGACAGGGAAGGCCCCGGGCCACCCTTGGATTCATCCGGACCTGTCGTATCTTCCGGGAGGGCGTGGAGGGCCCGACCGGCGGCGCTCCTTTGTCCCCTCCTCCCTTGTGCATGGGAATCTCCATCGACTCTCTCCTCAAGTCTAAAGGTTTATGCCGGGTCATTTCAGGGGGAAGGGAAAAACGGATCCCCTCGTCCCCCGGCGATTTCGTAAGGGTTGACATTGAGCCTTCCCGCCTTCTGGCGCTCAACGGCCCACCGGTAGAAGCACTCGGTCCGGGCGGCCGCCGCCTCGATGCTGTACCGCTCATGATACACCCGGCGGATTCTGTTGATCTCGGGACAGGAAAGCTCCGGCCGAAGAGCCCAGAAAACCGCCCTGCGGGAGAGCTCCGGGAAATTCCAGGGATCCACCATCTCTCCCCAGTTGGCCCACGATAAAACTTCCGGAAGCCCCCCCTGTCGGAAGGCCACCACGGGCACCCCCAGGACCAGGGATTCGAGGGCCACCAGGGAAAAGGCCTCACGGAAGGAGGAGATCACCGTGACGGCCGCCCTTTTGTAAAAGGGAAGGGGATTGCACCACCCGGGCAGGTGGATCCGGGAGCGGACCTCTCGAAAGCGCTCGCATGAGAGTCTCCTTTCGAGATTTCCCCGGAGAGGTCCATCCCCCAGAAGGACAAGGTGAAGGGAGGGATGGATCCGGAGCATCGGGAGCATGGCTTCCAGAAGGGAGAGCTGGCCCTTGTCCCGCTGGAAGGTCCCGATCTGGAGGACGATCCGGGCTCCTTCGGGAAATTCGGGATTGATGGCGGGAGGCGGGCCCTTGCCCTCCCCCGGCTCGGGAATTCCCCGGGGAAGGGAGACCACCTTCCAGAAGGGAATCGATCTCTCCACATAGCCAAACCGTGCGATATCGCTGACCGCAACCAGAAAATCGCAGAAATGACGGTAAGGAAGGAGTCGTTTCGGGGGATTGAGCAAATGGCGCTGACGGACGACCACCGGGCGGTCTTGCCCCAGGGAGAGGGCGGCGAACCAGCCAAGGACGCTGTCGATGTAGCTGGTCGTCACCAGGATCTGGACCTTGTTGTCCTTGATGAAGCGCCGGATGATCCGGAAGGAGCGAAGGTCGAAGTTCGAGCGGAAGGGAACGGAAAGCCCGAAGCCCTTGCTTTCGGCCACTCTCAAGAGAAAGGTTCCCGGACGGGCCGCGATGACGTACCGGTGGCCCATTTTCGAAAAGGCCACCGCCTCGTGGAAGTGGTCCTTTTCCTGACCTCCCTGCCCCATGGTGCAGTCAAGATGGAGGATGGAGAGAGGCTTTGTCACGGAAGATCCCCTCCCCGGAGACCCATCCGGTAGCTCATGAGCGTCAGCGCAAAACGGGGAAGTCCCATCCGACCCGACACCGGACGGCAGGCCATCCGGAAGGGATCGGAACGCCCTCGGAGCCGGTAGCGGCGGACCGTTCGGGCCGCACGGTACCCCGCCTCCCGGACCATCGACGGATGGGAGTCCCGGAAGGAACCATAGGGATAGCAGAAGGTCGTGACCGGGCAGGAGAGATCCTGGGAAAGACGATCCCGGCTCTCCCGGATCTCCCGCCAGGCTTCTCGATCCGGAATCCTCGCGAGATCCGGATGCGTCATCGTGTGCGAGCCCGCCTCGAATCCCCGACCCACGAGCTCCCGGGCCAGGGACTGCCCCATCAGGCGATGGCCCGACCACACCGGATCAGGGGTCCAGTCGACGGTTTGTCCCATTCGTCCGGCCACGAAATAAATCGTCGCCACGAAGCCGAACCCCTCGAGAATCGGGGCCGCAAAAGTAAAATTGTCCTCGTAGCCGTCGTCGAAGGTGATCGCCAGAGGGTGGCGATTCATCGTATCAGACCCCTCCTTCCAGTTCAGGGCCCGCTCAAGAGAGGTCCCGACAAACCCCAGGCTCCCAAGAAGGGCCATCTGGGCCGAAAACTGCTTAGGTGTCACCCCGGTCCGGGGATCGGCATCCGGGGCAACCCGATGATAGTAGAGGACCGGGACCCTGACTTCGGCCGTCATCCAAGGACCCTTTCCACCCGGTCATAGACCTCCTCTACCAAAATGGACTCCAGGCAGTTTTCCGATCCCCGGCTGCATCCGGAATGGGCACAAGGGGAACAGGAGAGGGCATGGTAAACGACCTCCCGCCGGGGGGAGGCCGTGGGACCCCAGACCGCGGGAAGGGTCGACCCGAAGAGGCCGACCAGCGGGACATGGGCCGCATCGGCGATATGGAGCGGGCCGCTGTCGGAGCCCACGAAGACCGTCGCACGGCGGATTATGGCATCGAGAAGGCCGATCGGAGCCCCGATCAGGGGAATGGCTTTCGCTCGGGCGACTCCGGAAAGGACCGATTCGACGAGAGTCCGTTCGGGGGAGGAGCCGGCCACGATCACCCCCCCTCCCGTCCGGGAGCCCCACAGGTCGGCAAGCCTGGCGAAGCGGTCGGGAGGCCAGCGCTTGAACCAGTGGCGTCCCCCCGGATGAAGAAAAAGGACCGGCCCCTTTTTCGGGAAGGTCCGGGCCAAAAAGCCTTCGGCCTCTCCGGTCCACCGGGGATCCGGGGGATAGGCCTTGTCGCCGGACCCTGTGACGGGGAGTCCCAGGGCCGAAAAAAGTTTCCCATACTGAACACCCACCGACTCCGGACCGAAATCAAGGTCCACGGAAAGGTAGCTCTGCCAGGGATCCCCTTCCCTTCGGTCTCCCCTCGCCCCGGCCGCTCCCGTCTTTTTCGCGCCGGAAAACCGGGAAATGAGTCGGGAACGGTCGGAGACGGTCAGGTCGAAGAGAAGATCGAGTTTCCGGCTCCGGACCTCCCGGGCCAGGGCCAGGGTGCTCAAGAACCGCCGGATTCTCCCGGAGGTGGCCATGGTCATGAGGGAGATTCCCGGGAAGCGCTCAAGGGGATACGTGGTCCCGGCATTGAGCACGACCGAGATCCGGGCCTCTGGATCGAAGGACTGGATTTCCCGGATGAGGGGCACCAGGAGGATGACGTCTCCCAGATAGCGGGTCCGGATGATTCCCAGGGACAGGGCCACGTCATCCTCCGGAGAAAGAGACCGGAGCCAGAGGGGAAGGAAGTTTCCGGATCTCTTCCCAGACCGTCTCGGCCGAAATCATCTTCATGCACTGGTTGTCCGGACATCGGGCGGCAAAGGACTGGCAGGGCTGGCAGGCCAGATCGGCCTTGACGAGGCTTCC
This sequence comes from Nitrospirota bacterium, assembly GCA_021828525.1. GTDB lineage: Bacteria > Nitrospirota > Leptospirillia > Leptospirillales > Leptospirillaceae > UBA4572. The sequence continues at coordinate 5,907 of JAJZGM010000004.1, forward strand.
GAGAAAGGGGGCGTAGGAGACATGGTCACCCGGTCCGAAGAGGACCACGGAGGGAGAGCCTACAGCCTGGGCGAGATGGGCCGGTCCCGAGTCGTTCGAAAGTGTTCCCCGGGACAGTCGGCAGAGACCCTTGAGGGTTCCCCAGGGGAGCTGTGTCCGGATATGGACCCCCGACGGGAGCGTTTCGAAGGAGGCGGCGAAGGCTTCCTGCTGCTCCCGGTCGGCCGTTCCTCCCAGACAGAGCACATGGAAACCCTCCCTAAGGAGGCGCCCGGCGATCTCGGAAAATCGGTCAGGGGGCCAGTTCTTGGTCCGGGCTCCCGAGCCGCAAAAAAAGATCCAGTAGCGGCCTTCCGGGATCCCCTCTTCGGTCAGGAGAGTCCGCGCCAGTTCTACGTCTGTTCCGCTCACGGTCAGCCTCGGGAGGTGGGCTCCCTCAAGGCGCCCCAGCCGGCTGACCAGATAGGGAATCCGGTCCCGGGTCAGGGCGAGCTGGACCGGCGGACAGAGGCTCATGGTGTAAACATGACGGTCCAGACGACGGTGGATCCAGGCGCTCTTGTCGACCAGACCCAGCCTGCGGGTGGCTCCTGAAACATAGGTGATGACCCGGGAGCGGGGTCCCCGGGCAAAGAAGTCGATCACCAGATCATAGCCCTGGTGCCGGATCTCGCGGAGGAAGCGGCCATAACCCCAGAGGCTTGAAAACAGGGACGTCCTCTTGGGAGGGAGACTGAATGCCCGATTGAGGCCGGGCTCCTCCCCCAGAAGGGAGTCGTAGGGGGCGCGGGTCAGATAATCGATCCGGGCCCCGGGATAGAGCTCCTTCAGGGCGGAAATGGCACCCGTTGTGAGAATGACATCGCCCAGGCTCCGGAGCCCGACCAGGAGAATCTTCCGGACAGGAACTGAAGGGGCGGTCTTCAGGGCCGGCCTTCTCCGGCGGTGGCAAGAGGAATGGCCTCCTCGACCAGCATCACCGGGATGTCGTCTTTGACCGGATAGAGAAGCCCGCAGGACTGGCAGAAGAGACCATCGGGGTTGTTTTTAACCGTCAGGGATCCGTGGCATTTCGGGCAGACCAGAATCGACAGAAGAAAGGGATCGACACCCAAGGGAACCTCCAGGAGAAAGATGAATCCGTGTGTTTTTTTCGTAACCGGGAAATCCCGGTGATCTTTGGAAGAAGAATAGCATGATCCGGTTTCCGAATACAGGAAGAGACCTCCCGGGGATCCGGGTTTCCGGCCCCCCTCCCCGCTCTCAGAACCCCCGGGCGTCCCCGCCGTCGAGCCAGGTCAGGAAGCGCTCCACCCCTTCCGCGAAGGAGCTGACTTGAAACGACGAAGGGACGGTTGAGGACCCCGCTTCCCCGCCTACAATGCGGTATCCAAGCTTCACACCCGCCGAAAAGCCTGCCAAAATGTCCCTGTCGGCATCGCCGATGACGGCGCTCCTGTCCGGATCTCCTCCCAGGTCATAAAGGGCCCGGAAAACAAGCTCCGGCTCCGGCTTCCGGCACGAGCAGGCTTTCCGATAGCGGGCCAGGGAGGCCTCCGAAACGGGATGGGAGTCCTCCGGCGAGAGGTGAGGGCAGTAGTAAAGACCCTGGATGGCGGCATCCTCCCCCGCCAGGAGCTCCATGAGGCGGGCGTGGCTCTCCAGGACGAAGGATTCCGGGAAATATCCCCGGGCCACCCCTGACTGGTTGGTGACCATCGCCACCGGGATTTGGCGCCGGTTGAGTTGGCGAAGAGCCTCCGCCACCCCCGGAAGAAGGGTGATGTCTTCGAGACGGGAGAGATAGGGAACATCCCGGATGAGGGTCCCGTCCCGGTCGGCCAGGACGATAGGGCGTCTCTTCTTGTTTTTCACGGAAGAGTGTCTCCTTTCAGGACAGTCAGAATCTCGGAAAGCACCCGCTCGGGGGCGAGCCTTTCCATGCATCGATGGTCAATCGGACATTCCCGGAGAAGACAGGGCGCGCAGGCGGTCGGAACCGAAAGAACCGAGATCCCCCTTCCCGAAACGGGAGGAACCGGACCGGTCGCGACCGGGTCGGTGGGCCCGAAGAGGGCGACCCCGGGACGGCCAGTGGCGGAACCCAGATGCATCATTCCCGAATCGTTGGTCACCAGGGCGTCGCAGAGCGAGAGAAGAGCTGCACTCTCGGGAAGAGAGAGCTCTCCCGCCACAGAATGGAGCCGGGGATGGGGGAGGCGGCGTTCGATCTCCTGGGCCAGGGGACGGTCCGCCTCCCCCGAAAAAAGAATCGCATGAAGGGAGGGGAGGGCGTCGAAGAGATCGTCGAGGAGACGGACAAAGTGATGTGAGGGCCAGGTCTTGGCCCGACCGTAGAAGGCCCCGGGATTTACGGCCACCGCCTGCTCTCCCTCGCCCACAAACGACCGGAGCCGGAGTCTGGCCCCGGAGAGGGCGGTCTCGGAAAAGAAGAAGACCGGGGGCTCGAAGGCAGCCCCGGGATCGAGAGCCCGGACAAGAGTCTCGTAATAGGTCGACTGATGCCGATGGGTCCTCTTCCAGCCTTGGTAGTCCAGCACCTGCGTCAAAAGGAGGGAGCGGCCCTCCGAGGCGAAACCGATCCGGCGATCCGAGAGAAAGACCGACTCCCAGGCGCTCCTGAAAGAACGCGGGAGGATCATGGCCGCATCAAAGCGGCGACCCGAGCGGAGCCTGGGAGGAGGACCGACCGCGTCGACCGCGGCTGAAAGCCGGTAGACCCCGTCCGTGGCCGGCGGGGCTCCCACGGTGACATGGAGGTCCGGCCGCACCTTTTTGAGTCCCTGAAGAGCCCCGAGGGAAAGGACGGCATCTCCGATCCAGTTGAGACCCCGGACATAAAGTCGTCCGTTTTTCGAGAGGGCCTCCTTCATCGGGGGCCACTCCCGGAGAGAGTCGGAAAGGGCACGGACCCGATCCCCCTCTCCCTGGCCCGTTCAAGCAGAAGCAGGACCGAGTCGAGGGCCAACGAGGGGGTCAGGGTGACCTGACAGGTCATGTGCGCGCAGGATTTCCGGAAGTCCCCGCAGGGGGAGCAGGCGACAGGCTCGCGGAGGACGATGTTCCGCTGAGGGTTCCCCCAGGGGCCGGTTCGCCCGGGATCCGAGGATCCGTAAAAGGACAGAGTGGGCACACCGGAAAGGGCCGCCATGTGGAGGGGACCGGAATCGTTCCCCACAAAAAGGATCGCCCGGGACAGGAAATGCGGCAGTAGATCAAGGGGGATCCCTCCCGCCAGGACGGAAACGGGAACACCCGACCGGGATTCGATTTGGGAGAGAAGGGAAGACTCGCCCCGGTCCCCCAGAAGGATTGGGCGGGGAAGGCCTTTTTCCCCCATGGACCGCAGGAGGTCCGAGAAGTAGGTCGAAGGCCATCGCTTGCTCTCCCGTCTCGCCCCGGGGTGAAGGGCGATGAAGGGTTCTCCCGGCAGGAGTCCGCACTCTGCCAGCAGGCGATCGACGGTCTCCCTGTCTTCGGGACCGTACTGAAGCGGGAGCGGACCCGGAGCCCCTCCCTTCCCTGCCCCCAGGGCCTCAAGAAAGAGCAGGTTCCGGGGGACGGCGTGGAAGGGATGGCCGGGAGATTCGGGAATGTGCACCCTCCGGTCATAAAAGAGTGTCGCCCCCTCCCGGGCGCTCGCGAAGCCAATGACCAATGAACCCGCTCGCCTTGCCGCCATCCGCGAAAGAATGGCCGAGCGCAGGAGCCCCTGGGCGTCCAGGACGACCTCATAAGGATGAGCCGAAAGATTTCGGGAGAGGATCCCCATCTTCCCGAAGAAGGCCGGCCGCCCGAATTCCTTGCGGGGAAATTCCCAGACGTTCCTGAGGCCCGGATGGCGCCGGATCAGGGGAACGAATTCTCCATTGGCGACCCAGTCCACGGTAATGCCGGGAAAGGCGGAATGCAGTTCTTCAACAAGGGGAAGGGCGTGCAGGATGTCTCCCAGGGACGAGGGCTTGACGATCAGAAGGCTTTTAAGTGTCCGGGAGGAGGTCCCTCCGGAAGCGCGCTCCGTCATCTCCGGCTCTCCATAAGCTCCCGGGCCTGGCCCGCCTTCACCCGTCCCTTCATGACCTCTTCGAAGGCGGCTATGACCGCCTCGGGTTCCAGGCGGTCCTGGCAGGGCGTTCCGATGGGACAACGTCGCATCATGCAGGGCTGGCAGGGAAGTCCCGCCGTCACCACCCTTCCGTTTCGTCCCATCTCCTCCTCCCCCCTCTCCCCCAATCGGGGGCCGTAGGGTCCAAGTCGAACCGGATCAGTGGGCCCGAACAGGGCCACTACCCGGGTCCCGGTTGAGGCGGCCAGGTGCATGGGACCGGAATCCACCGCCAGCACGGCCTCGGACAAACCCATGGCAAGCGAAAGCTCCCGAAGTGAGAGTCTCCCCAGAAGATCGACAAGACCTCCGGAGACCGATTCTTCAATCTCTGCCTTCATCTTCTCCTGGGTCCCCCCCCCGGCCCCCGCCAGGGCGATCCGGAATCCCCTCTCCGAGATCTCACGGACAACCCGGGTCCAGGAGGAGGAGGACCAGTTTCGTGTCGCCCAGCTGGCGAAGGGGTGAATCAGAACATAGGGGGAAGAACCCACAAGGGAGCGCACATGGTGGTGCTCCTCTTCCGTAAAGGCAAGACGAAGGGGCTCCGGGGACACGGCTTCACCCAGAAGCTCCCGGACAACGAGGAGATGGCGTTCGACCAGATGAAGCCCCTCCTGGGCCATCGGAACCTGCCGGGAAAAAAGTCCCGCCCCCTCCTTCATCCGTCCATAAGTGGAAGGAGATCCCAGCTTGACATGCCCTCGGGCAAGAAAGGTCGCCAGCCCGGATTTGAGGAGTCCCTGGAAGTCGAGGACGGCGGCATAGGGCTCCTGCCTCACACGCCGCACGAGGTTCCCCAGAATTCCTATGGCCTGTCCGTATCGCCGGTCTTTTACCGCCCGGGAATAGTCCCCTCTCCGAAAGAGAAAGACCTGGCGAAGGGCCGGATGGCCCAAAAGAAGATCGGCGCACCGGTCTTCGACCAGCCAGTCGACCGAGAGGTCTGGCCGGGCCCTCTTGAGAGCCTGGACCGAGGGAAGGGTGAAGATCACATCCCCGATTCGCCCGAAGAGGACAATCAGGACGGAACTTCCGGGAGGCAGGGAGGCCGGGAGCGCTCTCATGGACTCAGGAGGGGCGGGGAACTCTTCCGCGTGCGGTTGGGCATGGAATTGATCTCTGTGTGGATGCATCAGGGTATTTTAGCATATCCGGAAGAAAGGGAAGGATTCAGGAGACCCGGAAGATCTTTTTCCCCTCTCACCAAATACGGAGAATTCCCTAGAGGTCAAGGATCCCGTCGGCTGAAATAACAGGAGAAAGGAGCTGGATCACAAGGAGGCGTCAAAGGGATCCTTAAGGTGGCAAGGAAGGGTCCTCGTCCAACGGCACAGGAACACGCCTGTCGAAGGGTGACAGTCCCTTGCCATAAGGATCTCCTTCCCCCCTCAAGACCCTTCGGACAATTCCCGAATTGGGCCTTGGCCTCTGCGGTCTTCACCGAGGCCCTGCTCCTCCTCTTGTCGGAAATCTCAAGGAATGATCCTTTTCTGAGGAAAGGGGGCAGGATTATCGTCAGCATTCAGGACCCGCCTTCCTCCCCCGGCTTCTCCCTGTCTCCGGGTCGACGAGGAAGGGATCGGAGTTCTATGAACCTGTCAGGCTTTCGTTGACAAACTCTTCGGTCGCCTCGTCAATTTGCCGGCTCTTCCTTCCGCGGGGTTCGTGAATGAACTGGACATTGGAACGGACAGGGTTTCTCTCGGAAGAGGGAAGGGACATGGCATACCGGACCGGTTGCTGGTGGTCGGAGAGTTGAAGCTTCGGATCATAGACGCTGTTGAATTTCCAGAGCATCCGCAGGAAGTTCGTCTGGCCGTGGAGGAGGTGCCGGGCCACGATGGAGGCCGTTCCCTTGAGGGCCTGCCAGCCCAGGTGCTTCATGTTGAGGATCTGCTGGGTTTTGACCAGTTCCTCATAGAAATCCTGAAGGGGAAGGAGCGTCGGAAGGACGGCATGCTGGATGTCGTAGAGCCGGTAGTCGCGTGTCTGAAACGGCCTCGATTCCGTGACCCAGGCCTCGGTTCCCGGATAGGGAGTGTTGACGCTGATATTGACAATTTCAGGAATCTCCAGGCACCACTCCCGGATGACCTCAAAACGTTTCCGGTCCCAGGACGGATCCACGATCAGGTTGATGGCGACTGTAATCCCCAGTGTCCTCGCGAATTCGAGAGCTTCGAAATTCTTACCCAGGGAGATGCGCTTCCTGTGCATCTTGAGACCTTCCTCGTCGATGGCCTCGATCCCCATGAACATATACCTAAGACCAAGCGTTTTCCAGAGCCGGAATACCTCCTTGTTCCGAAGGAGCACATCCCCGCGGGTTTCCAGATAGTATTCCTTCCGGATTCCCTTCTTCAGGATCGCTTCTCCGATATCGAACCCGAGTCTGTCGTGGATGAAGGCCACGTCATCGACGAGAAAGATCCCGGGTTCCCTGGTGGTCTCCAGATCGGAAACCGCCTTGTCAGGGCTTACGGTCCGGTAGCTTCGCCCGTAGAAGGTCCAGGCACTGCAGAATGAGCAGTCCCACGGACAGCCCCTGGCAAATTCGACGGAGGCACAGGGATCCAGTGTTCCGATGAAGTACTTCCTCCGGTGGTGCAGCAGGTCCCTGGCCGGCCTCAGATCGTCAAGGCTTTCTACGAAGACGGGAGGTGGGCCCTCTCCTCCGGCAAAGACCGTTCCCGGAACCGTTCCGATCGCATTTCTATCGTGAGCCACCGCCAGAAGCAGCGTCTCGATGGAGGCTTCGCCTTCGCCCTTGAGGATACAGTCGATCGATCCCTGCCCGTGGTCAAGAATCTCCCGGGCGATGAAGGATGCGCTGTGTCCTCCCACGAAGACAAAAGTTTCGGGAAGGCGGCCCTTGGTGAGTTTTGCAAGATCGATGACCTCCGGAACGTTGGCCAGATAGTTCAGTGAGAAGCCCACGGCGTCGGGCTTCCAGTCGTCCAGGAGCCGGACAAAGTCCCGGCAATTTTCCACCTGGAGATCGATCAGCCGGACCTCGTGCCCGCCGCGGCGCGCAGCCTGGGCCAGAAGCTCCAGCCCCAGAGGCTCCAGTCTCAAAAAGATTTTTGTGTACATGAGAGAACTCGGGTGGACGGCCAGGAATTTCATGGGTCCTCCTCATATGGATGGAACGGTTGAAGGAGCTTATGAGAGCCGGTTTCGATGCCTCTGTCCCTTCGGATGTATCAGTCTCTGATCAATCTCCAAGGAGCCGGGTCAAATCCAGTTGTTTTCTCAAAAAATAAGGGAAATATGTTCGAAACAGGTCGGCCACGAATCCTCCGATCCTCTTCCCCGGGTTCAAGATTTTCTCAATCCCCTCACCCTCTCTTCGGAGGAGAGTCCCGTCAACGCCTTCAAGAACACAATTCGTGGCCCCGGAACCTCCACGCCGGACCAGGATCGGACCTGGAAGTGCCAGGAGATAATCAGCCTTGTGGCTTGAATCGTCCCTTTCAGTTTACTCCAATTTTCATGATTCGGATTCGCGGAGGGTCAGAAGCCTTGAGGACTCAGATGAAATGGCACTATCTCTGAGAAAAATTTCCAGGGAAGATCGTCGACCTCCCGGCAGAGCGCCTTAACTGAGTTCCGGTTCAAAGGCTTTTGGGGGAGAGGTCCTCCAAAAATACAGGACTCTGCCCCTCATGCCTTGTTTCCGGCAAAATCCCCGTCCTGTTCCCATGGAAGAGACTTTCATCATGCATTCCGGGATCAAATCAGTCCAGGACTTTTCCGTGACATTGAGCCCTCCTAGAACGGCGTCGAATGGTAGCCCATCTTCTTCAACAACCACCCATAGAAAAAGGTTGTATAAAGCACATATCGCTGCCCCACGAAAGATGAATCCACCCCGTAGGGCTGCTGGTAGGCCACGCTCACCTGATACCAGTCCGCCTGATAGTTCATTTCATAGGAGAGGTACCCCTCCGTCGCCCCGTAAAAGCCGTTGTTCGAGAGGTTCACCAGTGTCCGAGACTCCACCGCCGGCGTCAGATGGGCAATAAAATCCGGCATTCTCACTCCCTCGATGTCGTGCAGGTACATCAGGCTGTACTCGATCGCCCCGTCGAACCTGAAGGAATCTCCGTAATCGTTGAGCCCGATGAAGTCCGAAAGAGGCATGGGTCCATTCCCGAAGGGCACGATCCCCGCCACATCCGTCTGGAAGGCGATGGGCCGGAGCCAGAAGGAGGAGAGATCTCCCAGCCCCTTGTTGAAGACCAGGTAGGAATAGAGCGTAAAGGGGTCCCCCTGGCCGACGGGAGAGCCTCCGACCGGTGTAATTCCCCGCATGATGAAGGTCGTGAAGATTTCGTGAGGATCATTTTCGTAGAGAAGGAGCTTTCCCTGGAGTCCCGCATACTGGAAGCCCGAATACCCCTTTCCGGGGGTCCAGAGATCAATATAATGGGTGTCGACACGGAGGCTGAAATGGTGGGTCAGGCGCTTCTCCAGCATGATCGGCGTGGTGAAGGCGCTCGACCGGCCTGGCATGCCCCCGTAGGTCGGCATGAGGGTCAGCTGGTTGTCGATGTCCCCGTCTTTGACGATCAGGGGCTCGAGGAAGATCCGGTTTCCCGCGTGGGCGATGCCGCTTGCAAGCATGCCGGTCGTCGTCGAAGGCGCCACCGGCAGGGCCCCCGGGTGATCGACGGGCGGACCCGCCAAGGGAGAGGCCGGTGAGGTCGGAGGCCCCTGGCCGGAAGACGGCTCGGGACTTCCCGGAGTTTCCGGTTGGGGGGCGGAGCCCGGAAGTGGTGAGGGGCCGTCTGCGGCAAGGGCGGACAGGGGGAGGGACACCATCAAAAGGCCAAGAAGAATGAAGACCAAACCCGGCAGTTTGGTCAAACGAAAATGACGCATCTCCCCCTCCGGAAGCCAAACGATTTGAGTTTCGACATATCTGGGCCTCTGCTTGCCAACAAAGGCAACCCGGATCTAACCGGAGAGCCAGAAAAAAGGAAGCCTACCACATCATGAGGGTTTCTGACCCTCAAGAGGAACGACATTTTTCTCATCCGGGGGCCGGGTCTTCCAGCGCCGGTGGATCCAGATCCACTGCTCGGGGGAGGATCGGACAAGATCCTCCAGGGCTTTCGTATAGAGGGCCGTCTGTCGAAAAATCGCATCCTCGGGCGGAAGATCCTTCATCGGAAGAACCGGAGGATGGATCATCCCCTGGAAGCTCCCGTCCGGCTTCCGGATGGAGGCCGCCGGAATGACCGGAAGGTCCATCAAAAGAGACAGACGCGCGAGACTCGAATAGGTGCAGGCCAATCTTCCGAAGAAGGGAACGAAGACCCCCTCCCCCTCCCCTGCGTTCTGGTCGAGGAGAACAATCAGCACATGGCCCTTCGACAGGGCCCGGACCAGAGGCTTGACTCCCGAATCCGCAAGGATCGATTCCCCCTTTGCATACTTCCCCCGGTGGTCGTCGACGAAGTCGTGAACCACCGGAGACTTGATGCGCCGGATCACCGGGTGGACTTTTCCCGGCGCCTCGAGGGCGATGCGCCGAAGGGAGTACTCCCAGTTTCCGATATGGCCCGTGAGAAGGATCACCCCCCTTCCCTTCCCGAATTCGCTCCGGAAGTGCTCGAGACCCTCCACCGACACCATCCGGGCGATCTCCGGGTCGGAAAGAGCCTTGAGCCGCATGACCTCCGCCCCCAGCCTTCCGAAATGGCGAAAAACCTTTTTTTCGAAATCCCTGATCTCCCCCTTTCCCCTGAGCACAAGATCGGATTTTGCCAGGTTGTCGCGGAGGATGGCCCGTTTTCGAGGAAGGAAATGACGGAGAAGATCTCCCGCCCTCTCCCCCAGGGAGAGGGCCAACGGGGCCGGAAGACGGCAGAAGAGATCCCGGAGAAGGGCCATCCCGGCCCATCGGAGCCGGTAGACAAAGGTCACGGTCCCCATAGAGCCTGGAGAGGAATCGCCGTTCAATTCTTTATTCCTTCAGAAGCGCCGCAAGGAGCGCCTCCCATCTCTCTTTCTCCATGAGCTCTGCCTCCCCAAAAAGGACCCCGGTCGGGAGCTCCCCGGTCGGAGAGTTGCGCCACTTGACCCGGTCCTTTTCCGTCGTCAGGAGAAGAGTGGCCCCCCTCTTCTTCATCTGCCCGGCAAAGAGTCCGATCCTTGAAAGAATCCGAGGCGTGCAGGAGACGTGGTCGGGAAGGGCCAGCATCCCGACCACCTCCGCTCCCAGGGTCCGAAGGCTCTCTTTCACCCGCTCCGGATTGGCGATGCCGGCGACCACTCCCACCCTCAGACCGGAGAGCTCCTCCGGCCGATAGATCCGCCCTCCCGAGAGGTCCCGGATCTCCGAGAGAACGTAGCGCTGGAAAAGGATCGGCCTGTGGTCCTCCGGAGGGAGGATTTCCAAAAGGTGATGCCGCACACGCTCCTCCCTCTCCCGGTCCCGGCCCGGATTCCCCGAGGAGGACATCACCCAGTGGGTGGCCCTTGAAAGGCTCGCGGCAGGCTCCCGGAGAGGCCCAGAAGGGAGAAGGTCGGAGCAGCCCGGAGGCCGTTCAGCCAGGAAGGAGGGAAGGAAGACGAGGGAGGCCGCCGGACGGACTTCAAGGGACTGGAAGCCGTCGTCAAGAAGAACGATCTCGCAAAGCCCCTCCACCATCGCCACTCCCCGGCGCCGGTCACCAGCCACCACGACCGGAATCTCCGGATGGCGCAACGCATAGAGGGCCGGCTCGTCTCCCGACTCCTCCGGAGAAACGAGGGCTCCCTGGCCCCGGCAGACGAAGAGATCCTGACCTGGATTTCTTCGTCCGTATCCCCTGGAGACGATCCCCGGCCGCTTTCCCTGGGCCAGGAGGATTCGGCAAAGGGAGAGGACCAGGGGCGTCTTTCCCGATCCCCCCACTTCGATGTTGCCAACCGAAAGAACAGGGATTTTGAAGGATTTCCGCTCCCGAAGCCCCGATTCGTAGCCCAGCCGGAAGAGTCCCGTTCCCAGTCCATAGAGAAGGGAGAGTGGAAGCGCCGCCGGCCCCAGAGGTCTCATCGACTCTCCGGAAAAATCGAATCGAGGAAGGGGGCAAGAACGGAGAGGGTCCGTTCGAGAGGCCCTCCGCAGGCCTCGAATACTCCCCTGGCTGCCGCTCCCATGCGGGCTCTCCTCTCTCCATCGTCCCACAAGGTCCCAAGTGCCGTCACGAGGTCGGCCTCCCCGGAGACCTCGATCGACGCTCCCGCCTCCGAGAGGCCCTCTGCCAGATCGGCAATATGGTCCCGGTGGGGTCCCCATAAAAGGGGCTTCCCGTGGAAGGCGGCCTCAACGGGAGAATGGCCCCCCACCGGATCGAGTGTTCCCCCCACGAAGACGACATCGACAAGGGCCATCACCGCTCCCAGCTCTCCGTAGGTATTCAGGATATAAAGGGTTCGATCGGGATCCAAAGGTTTCGGAGCGACCCTCCCTTCTCCTTTCCCGGGTTCGGGGACCCTGAGCGAAATACTGGCAGAGGGGGAAAGCCGGGACAAGAGCCCGGGCAGGGTCTCGAGATGACGGGGAGCCAGAACAAGGGAGACCGGACGGCCCGTCTCCGAAACCCTCCGGCAGGCCCGGAAAAGGGCCAGGGCCTCCTCCGGATGGACCGAGCTTCCCAGAACCCGAAGGATCGGAGAGCCCTCAGAAGCACTGTTTCCGATTCCAAGCCATTGGCGGGCTCCGGGGGCCCGTTCCGGAAGGAGGGCCGACGGGTCCACGTCCCATTTGAGGTTTCCTGTCACATGAAGGGCCTCCGAAGGGACGCCAAGGAGGCGAAATCGCTCCCGGTCCCGTTCGCTCTGAACAGCCACAGGAGCGATTCTTTCAGTGAAGGGCCGGACGAGGAACGCAAGTTTCCGGTAGCGCAGGAAGCTCCGGGAGGAAAGACGGCCGTTCACGAGCCCCACCGGAATGCCAAGCTCCCTTGCCGAGGAGAGCATCGCCGGCCAGATCTCCGTTTCGAAGAGAAGGATGCCCCGGACCCTCCGGCTTTTAAGGAAGGGACTCCATATCCCGGGAAGATCCAGGGGGGACAGCGTGACGGGCAGGTCCGGATGGGCTTTTGAAAGAGCCTCCCGCCCCGTAAGCGTCATCGTGGTGAGAAGGAGGGGAACCCGGCGGGAGAGGGCTTCGATCAGGCGAATGGACCCTCGTGCCTCTCCCAGGGAGGCTGTGTGAAAGAGGAGATACCCCTTCTCCGTCAGACGAAGCCTTCCTAGCCCCAGCCGTTCGGAAAAATGGGGCCGGGCCTTCGGCCAGAGAAGATAGACGAGAAGAAGAACGGGAAGGAGAAAGGGCCAGAGAAGAAGATTCAGGATCTTCATCAGGGCCGGGATTCCGGGGCCCTGGAAGGTGGCGGGCAGTCCCATTCCGCCATGTCGATGATCTGCCGGGCAATCCGTCCGGAGGCGCCGGGAGATCCCAGAATCCCCCGAAGGGCAGAAAGATCCTTCAGGATCGAGGCTTTCCGTTCAGGATCTGTCAGGATCCGGAAGGCCTCTTCCGCCATCCGATCCGGACTGGCCTCGTCCTGGATCAGCTCGGGGACGATTGTCCGTCCTGAGACGAGATTCACCATCCCGATCGCCGGAACCTTCACGAGATGGCGGGCGATCCGGTAGGTTCCGCGGTTTAAGGCGTAGACCACCACCATCGGAGTCCCAACCAGGCCAGTTTCAAGGGTTGCCGTTCCCGAAGCCACAAGGGCGCAATCTCCCGCTCCCATCACCTCCCGGAACCGGCCCCGGATCCTGAGGGGTCTTACAGACTCCCGATCCGCCCCGAAGCCTGACCGGGACTCGATCTCCCGGTAAAAGGCCTCGGGGAGCGAGGGCGATTCGGGGACCAGGGCCCGGAGAGTCGGGATTCTCTCGCGCAAACGGAGATAGGCTGCCAGCATCCGGGGATAGAGGCGTCCCACCTCGCCCTGCCGGCTTCCCGGGGCCAGAACGAGGATCGGAAAGTCTCCCTCCCCCGCAAGCTCCCTTTTCAGCGCCCACTTGTCCGATTCCTCAATAAAGTGTGAATCCATGAGGGGATGTCCCGCATAAGTCACCGGAACTCCGTGGGTGCGGTAGAAGTCGGCTTCGAAGGGAAAGATCACGAACATGTGATCGACCAGCCGCCGGATGGTCCGGACCCGCCCCTTGCGCCAGGCCCAGATCTGGGGGCTGACATAGTAAAAGATCCTGACCCCCCGGCGCCGGAGGGCCCGGGCCAGGATCAGATTGAAGTCGGGAAAGTCGACCAGCACCGCGGTCCCGATCCCCTGCGCGCTGACAGTTTCCAGGATTTTGCGGTAAGCCGCATAGATCCTCGGGAGGTGGGACGCCACCTCGAAGAGGCCGATGACGGAGAGGCGCTCCATGGGAACGACGATTCGGGCCCCGGCCCCTTCGAGCGCCGGCCCTCCGGCTGCAAAACAGGAAAGGTCGGGACAGAGCTTTTTCATCTCGGCCAGGAGGTGAGCGCTGTGCTGGTCCCCCGACGCCTCGCCCGCCACGATGAGAAGCTTGGGGGTCACGACAGGGGATCGCTCTCTTTGAGGTCCCGGAAACGCAGGAGACTTTCCTCGGCCAGGCGGTTTACTTCAAGGGCCACCTCGAGGGCCTGGAAGGCCTCCTCTCCGCTCACACGGGGCGGCCGTCCTTCCCTGATTGAGGCCACAAAGGTCCCCAGCTCGCTCTTGAGGGGCTCCTGGGCCTCGAAGGTCCGTTTCGAGCGGGTGATTTCCGGAATATGGCCCGGATCCAGGCGGACCTGGGCCTGGGAGAGCTCCCGGGTGTCGTAGTTGAGGGAGAAGTAAAGCCCCCGTCTGTCGAAGACCCGGATCTTCCTGAGCTTCTCGAGCGAAACCCGGGAGGCCGTGACCTGCGCAAGGCAGCCGTTTTCAAACTCGATCCAGGCGTTGGCAAGGTCGATGTGGGGTGTGATCGCGGGGGTACCCACCACCCGCATCGAGGTGATCTTCGATCGGACCAGAGCCAGGATGATGTCGATGTCGTGGATCATGAGATCCACGATGACCGGGACATCGTTGGCCCGAAGGCCGAAGGGGGAGAGTCTCTGGGCTTCAATATAGGCCGGCCGGACTCCGGATTCGAGCATGGCGACGACACCGGGATTGAAGCGTTCGATGTGGCCCACCTGGAGAAGGGTCCCGGCCTCACGGACGGCTGAAAGAATCCGGGTGGCGGAGGAAACGGAGTCGGCGATCGGCTTTTCGAGGAAAATGGGGATCCTCTTCCGGGCAAGAACCGCCATGACCAGATCGGCGTGTGTCACTGTCGGGGTGACGATGGA
>JAJZGM010000112.1 GCA_021828525.1 Nitrospirota bacterium
CTGGGCTTTCATGTGACCTCCCTTTCTGAGACGTCAGACGCCGCAGCCCTCGGCTCCGTCCTTCCGGGGCTCCTTCAGGATCTTCCGGATGATGCTCTCCGCCAGACACCAGCGGGTGAGCGAGGACTGCAAAAGGTTGGCTCCCACGAAGGCGGTCAGCCAGAGCCAGTTTCTTGAGACATAGACCGACAGGAGAAGGCTCACCAGGATGAGCGTCCCCGCCAGTCCCCGGATCATTCGTTCGATTTTCATTATCGACTCCTCAAAGAGAGTGTGAGGTTGATTATTCCCCGTTTTTCGCGGGATGCAAGGCTCCGTCATGATCGCGAAGGCGTTCACGGGGCCACGTCTTCCCCTCCACGATCAGGATCAGGAGGGGCACGACAAAGAGCGTGAGCAGGGTCGAGACCACCGACCCGAACAGAAGGGCGATCGCCATTCCCCGGAAGATGGGATCGGAGAGAATCACGAAGGATCCGGCGATCAGGGCCGCAGCGGTCAGGAGGATGGGACGGGTCCGCACCGCCCCCGTCTCGAGAATGGCCTGCCGGATCGGAACCCCCTCCCGCCGCTTGGCATGGAGAAAGTCCACCAGGAGGATCGAGTTTCTCACCATGATCCCGGCCAGAGCGATGAAGCCGATCATGGAGGTCGCCGTGAAATTCGAGCCGAGAAGGATGTGTCCCGGGATGACCCCGATCAAGGCCAGGGGAATGGGGCTCATGATCACGAGAGGGGTGATGAAGCTCTCGAACTCGGCCACGATCAGGAGATAGATCAGGATGATCGCAGCGATGAAGGCGATCCCCATGTCCCGGAAGGTCACGAAGGTCACCTGCCATTCCCCGCCCCAGCGCACCGTCATCCCCGAGGTGGACCAGGGATAGCCGGTAAAGATCTGCCGGAGGGCCACCTTATGGTCCCGGGCGTCGGCGGCGATCTTTCTCGAGAGGTCGACGGCGGCATAGACCGGACTTCGGGAGGAGCCCAGGGTGTTTCCGGTCACATAGACGACCGGTCGCAGGTTCTTCCGGAATATCGGCTGCTCGGCCGTCCGGCGCTCGACATGGACCAGGGCCCGGACCGGAATCAGCCGTCCGCCGTTCCCCCGGACGAAGACGGAGGACAGGTCCCGGATGTTGGAGCGGTCCCGAACCGGATAATCGATCAGGATCGGGACATGGCCCTTGCCGCTCTTTGTGTGGAGGGTCCCGCTCAGGCCGTGGAGGGCGAGCCCCATGGCCTTTGCCACATCCATCGGCGAGACCCCGGACAGGGCGGCCTTTTCCTGGTCCACCACGACCCGGTAGAGGGTCTGGGAATCCCGGATCGAGGTATCCACATCCACGATTCCCGGGGTGCTCCGGAAAAGATCGGCCAGATGGCGGCCCTCCCTCACCAGGCGGTCATAGCCGGGTCCGTAAAGCTCGGCGGTGATCGGGGCATAGACCGGGGGCCCGGGGGGGACCTCCACCACCTTGATGCGGGCGCCCAGGTCCGCGGCCGGTTTCCTCAGGCTTCTTTCGATGCCCTCTGCGATGGCGTGGCTTCCCTCTCTCCGCCGGTCCTTCGGCAGAAGGTCGATATGAAGCTCGGCCACACTCTTCCCCGCCCGGAGATAGTAATGCCGCACCAGCCCGTTAAAATCGAAGGGGGCCGCGGTTCCCACGTAGGCCTCGTAGCCCTGGACTTCGGGATTGGTCTTGACGATCCCCTCCAGGGCATGCGTCACGGCCGCCGTCCGCTCGAGCGTCGTCCCGGCCGGCATGTCGATCACCACGTCGATCTCGCTCTTGTTGTCGAAGGGGAGCATCTTCAGAAGGATGGTCCGGGAATAGAAGAAAAGCATGGAGCCCACGGTGAGGGCCACCACCACCCCCAGGAAGCCCCACCGTTTTCGCGGGGAATCCAGGAGCGGCTCCATCAGGAGCCGGTAGAGGTGGCGGATCCGGAGCTCGAGTTTTCCTGTTCCCTTCTTTTCCTTGGCTCCGGGCCGGATCAGGCGGATCGCCATGTAGGGGGTCACGATCAGGGCCACGAGAAGCGACCCGATCATCGCCATGGAGGCATTGACCGGGATCGGCCGCATGTAGGGCCCCATCAGGCCGCTCACGAAGGCCATGGGAAGGAGGGCCCCGATGACGGTGAAGGTTGCGAGGATCGTGGGATTTCCGACCTCGGAGACCGCCACGATCGCCCGGTCGATCAGGGTTGCGCGGTCGTGGCGCCCTCCCAGGAAATGGAAATGGCGGTAGATGTTTTCCACGATGACGATGGCATCGTCCACCAGGATTCCGATGGAAAAGATCAGGGCGAAGAGCGTGACCCGGTTGATCGTGTAGCCGATCATCATCGAGAAGAAGAGCGTGAGCGAGAGGGTGACCGGGATGGCGACAGCCACGATCCCGGTCTCCCGGATCCCCAGCGCCACCCCGATCAGAAGGATGACGGAGGCGGTCGCGATCAGGAGATGCTCCAGGAGATCGTTGGCCTTTTCATTGGCGGTATGGCCGTAGTTCCGGGTGACGGTCACCGTCACGTCGGCGGGGATCAGGGTCTTCCTGAGATCCCGGACCTTCCGGAGGGCCGCCCGGGTGACGGTCACCGCGTTGATCCCCTTTTTCTTGGCCATGGCGATCGTCACCGCCGTCCGGTCGGGAATCCCGGGACGGCCGGGACCGTATCCCTGCCAGAGATAATGGGAGACCGGCTCCGGACCGTCGGTGACGGTGGCCACCTGGGAGAGGCGGATGGTCCGCCCGTTTGCGACCCCCACCACCAGGTTCCGGACATCGTCGGCCGTCTTGAGGCTTCCCGAGAGGTTGACGCGGAAGGAGGTGTCGTTTCTGTCGAAGCTTCCCATGGAAATGCTGATGTTGGACCGGGTCAGGGCCCCCGCGATATCGGAAGCCGCGCGGTCGAAGGCCTTCATCGCCGCGGGATCGAGCCGGACCCGGATCATCCGGTGGCGGCCTCCGATGGTGTAGACCGACCCGGTCCCCGGAATCCGCTTGAGGCGCGAAACCACGCGCGAGGCGATCCGGGTCAGGGCAAAGTCCGATTCCGTGGGGGAGGAGAGGGTCAGCGCCAGCACAGGAACGTCGTTGATGTCCTTGGGCCTGACGAGAATCCGGCCGGTGCCCTCCGGAAGATAGGCCCGGGCCTTCATGACCTCGTTGTAGACCTTCACCAGGCTCTCGTTCATGGGCTGGCCGACCCGGAACCGGACCGTCACCACGGTCTCGCCCCGCATGGACTGGGAATAGACGGACTTGACCCCCTTGAGGCGGTCCAGATGGCGTTCGAGAGGCTCGGTCACGCTCTTTTCGACCTCCCGGGGGGAGGCCCCCGGATAGGAGACGAAGAGATCCATCATCGGGACCCGGATCTGGGGATCCTCTTCCCGGGGCGTCCTGAGAACCGCCAGCCCCCCCACAAGGAGGGCGACGATCACGAAGATCGGGGTCAGGCGGGAGTCGATAAAAAAATGGGCGACCCTCCCGGCGATTCCCCGGGGGCTTCGTTTCGAGTCAGGAGCCTCGTCGTTCATTGTCCGCGCTCCACCACGGCCGCACCGTCCTCGAGGGTCGGCGGCGGAGCGGAAACGATCCTCTCGTTTCGGGAAAGTCCCGAGAGAATTTCGACCCGCCCGTCTTCCCGGCGGCCCGTCCGGACGTAACGGAGCACCGCGTGTCCGTTCACGACCACGAAGATCTCATGGAGTCCCTCGTGGTCGATCACCGCGGAGGCCGGAACGAAGAGACCCGGAGTGCCGGAGACGGGAATGTAGAGCTTTCCGTAGATGCCCACGAGATGGTCCGCCCCGCGCCCCCCGCGACCATGGACCCCCGCCTTGCCTCCCGCTGTCCGGGAAAGGGGGCTCAGGAGAACCTTGACCGTCACCGTGTGGGTCAGGAGATCGGAACGGGGGGAGAGATCCCGGATCCGGCCCGTCATCAGGGTCTCCTCGACCTTGAATGTCACCGGAAGGCCGCTTTTGAGATTTCCGACAAGGGAGTCGGGGACATGGGCCACCACCTCGAGGCGGGAGGAGTCGATCACCGACAGGAGCGGGGCTCCGGGACGGACCACGTCTCCCCGGTGAACGGCCCGGTTTGCGATCCGTCCCGCAAAGGGGGCGACCACCCGGGTCCAGGAGAGCTGGGCTTTGGCTTCCCTTTCCTGGGCACTGGCGACATCGAGAGCCTGTTTCGCCCGGTCCCACTCGGAGCGGGAGGCGCTCCCGGTGCGATAGAGCCGGTCGATGCGGTCGAAACTGGTCCTGGCATAGGACAGGGCGGCTTCGGCCCGGGAGAGACGCGAGGCATAGGTCTGACCGGAGAGGACGAGCAGAAGCTGACCCTTCCCGACCCTTTCTCCCAGATGCACCAGAATCCTCTCCACCTGCCCGTCGACCCGGGCGGTTAAATCGGCCTCATGGATCCCCCGGACCACCCCGGCCACCGAGATTTCCCGGGTCATTCCGGAGGCGATGGGGGGCGTGACATCCAAGGCGACGGGGGGCGGGCCGCTTTGGGAGACCCCTGTCCCCCCCTTATGGCATCCGGCAAGGGGAAAAATCGCCAGGAGAATCAACGAGGCCAAGGTCCGGAGCCTCCCGCCTGACCCTTCCCGCTTGATCTGAGACGACATCGACAACACTCTCCTTTTCGTTTCCATGGAGTTCATCCGCAAAAAATCGATGGAAGGATTTCCGGATCCCGGCAGACCTTACGAGTTCCGGAAGACCGGGTCTGTCTCCGAGAGGGCTCCCACGGCCTTCTTTAACGCCAGCACGGCCTCGACAAAGCGGGTCCGGTCGGAGAGAAGCCTGAGCCGAGCCCGACGGTAGGCCACGTCGGATCTCAG
>JAJZGM010000113.1 GCA_021828525.1 Nitrospirota bacterium
GCCGGGACCGGAAAGACCTATCTTGCGGTCGCCCTGGCCGTCCACCATCTCCTGAAGGGAGCCTTCCGGAGAATCATCCTGGTACGGCCCGCTGTCGAGGCCGGAGAGAAATTGGGATTTCTCCCCGGTGACATTGCGGAAAAGATCAACCCATATCTCCGGCCCTTGTATGATGCCCTCTTTGACATGATCGACGTGGAAAAGGTCAACCGCATGATGGACCGACGGGAGATCGAAATTGCCCCTCTCGCCTTCATGCGTGGGCGCACCCTCAACGACTCCTTTGTCATCCTCGACGAAGCCCAGAATGCCACCGTCGAACAGATGAAAATGTTCCTCACCCGGATCGGCTTCAATTCCAAGGCCGTCATCACGGGGGACACGACCCAGATAGACCTGCCCCAGGACCGGTACAGCGGCCTTCTCGAAGCCCAGGAGGTCCTCAAGGGAATCGATGGCATCTCCTTCACCTTTTTCTCCGATGTGGATGTGGTGCGCCATCGTCTCGTCCAGGAGATCATCAAAGCCTACGAACGATACGAAACACCGCGGAAAGAAGGGAATTCCGCCACGGATAAAGCTGACGGAACCTCCAAAAAAACCCGCCCGCGCTCCCGTTGACAGGTCGCACGATGGCCGTGGTCATCCTCGATCTCCAGCGAAAGATCAAAATCGACAAGGATCGCCTGCGACGACACTCCCTCTGGGCCCTCCAGTCAGTCCGGATGTCTCCCTGTGAACTGACCCTCGTTCTGGTCAACGACAGGAGAATGCGGGCACTCAATGCCACCTACCGTGACAAGCGCGGCACAACCGATGTCCTGTCCTTTGAGGCCGGCCCCCCGTATCCGGGCCAGCCTTCCCGAACAGCCAGGGTCCTGGGTGAAATTGTGATTTCGCTCCCTCGGGCTCTGGCCCAGGCAAACCTTTTTGACATTCCCGTGGATGACGAGATCACAAATCTCGTCATCCACGGTCTGTGCCATCTTCTCGGATACGACCATGAGCGCGGGGACCTGGAGGCAAGAGAGATGAAACAGGCCGAAGCAAAAATGGCCCGGGCTATCCAAAAAAAGGAACCGGCCCTTAAAACCCCCTCCAATATCTCGGGGAAAATCCCGGAGACTTTCTTTGGCGAAAGGATTCACACCTGATGGGCTTGTTCGAAAAAATCAAGGAAGGACTTGCCAAAACACGCACACGGATGGCGTCGGCTGTCGATGTTCTTTTTCGGCAAAAGGATCCCTCCTTTTACCAGGATCTCGAGGAGCTTCTGATCAGTGCGGATGTGGGCCCGGTTGTGGCCAAAGCCCTGGTCTCTGATCTTCGGGAATGGGAAAGGACCAATCCCGGGGCCACGCCCGGGGAGAGCCTCGGCCATCTCGAACAAAAAATGGCGGGGGAATTTCCCCAGGGAATCCCCCTCTGGGAGTCCCCCGCACACCATCGCCCTTGTGTCATTCTTATGGTCGGCGTCAACGGGGTCGGGAAGACAACAACAACAGGAAAGCTGGGGTCATTTTTCCGGGGTCAGGGCCGCACGGTGATCCTCGGGGCCGCCGATACCTTCCGGGCCGCTGCGATCGAACAGCTCAGAAAATGGGGAGAGCAGCTCGACGTCCCCGTGGTTCACCAGAAGTCGGGAGCGGATCCCGCCTCAGTGGCCTTCGATACTGTGAAGTCGGCCAGGGCGAGAAAGATGGATGTGGCCATCATCGATACGGCGGGCCGGCTCCAGAACAAGCACAACCTGATGGCTGAGCTTCAGAAGATCGGATCTGTCATCAAGAAGGAAGACCCGGAGACTCCGGTCGAGGTCCTGCTGGTCCTCGACGCAACGATCGGTCAAAACGCCCTTTCCCAGCTCGAGGAATTCAGGAAGATAACCCCCGTCAGCGGATTGATCCTCACCAAGCTCGACGGAACCTCAAAGGGCGGTGTGGCCGTAGCCTTGGCCCAAAAACATCATCTCCCTGTCCGTTTCATCGGAGTGGGCGAGAAGGCTTCCGACCTCCTCCCCTTCGATCCCCTGATGTTTGCAAGATCCATCCTGAGACAGGAATGACTTTTAGTCCACCTCCCGGAAGACAAACCGGTAGACGACCCACACCAACAAACCGACCAGAAGAGAGACGCCTCCGGCCAGAACTCCCTTGGGTCCGCTGGCCATCATGAAAAAAAAGAACAGAGCCACACCCAGGCCGCCAAAGAAATATCGGAGAAGACCGAACCACTCGTGACGGTTCATCGGCTCCTCCTCCACGGGATCTTCCGCCTGGCCGGGGGGGAGTGAAGGGTCCCGCCCGTGATTTCCTTCCATCGAAATCTCCTTTTGGAAAGACGTATTGCCGCTTCGCGTATTCATTTTCGGGAACATCCCTCCATGATACACTGTCTTTGTGGAGAAACTCTCACCCGGACATCTGAAGGACATGGGCCCGTTCCTCCATTATAAGAGACCCCCCTCCCCACAACAATATCGTCTGGCTCCTTGCCGGAGGCTGATTTTTGGAAAGCAGACCATCCTTGCCCGTCACTCTGGAAGAAAAACTCAGTTTGCTTCCTGACTCCCCCGGAGTCTACCTGATGAAGGGATCTCATGACGAGGTTCTTTATGTTGGCAAATCGAAAAGCCTGAAGGACCGGGTCCGCTCCTACTTCCAGAAAACACGTCCTGCCTCCCCCCGCATCCGGAAAATGACGGACCGGGTCCAAAACATCGAAACCCTGGTGACCCGGAGCGAACTTGATGCCCTGATTCTCGAAAACACCCTGATCAAGAAGTACCGGCCGCGGTTCAACGTTCTTTTTCGGGATGACAAGACCTATCCCTATCTCCGCTTTACCTGGTCCGAAACCTATCCGCGCCTCACCGTGACACGCCGGGTACGCCCCGGGGGAGACCTCTATTTTGGCCCCTATGCGAATCCAGGGGCGCTCCGGGACACCCTCAAATCCATTGCGAGGCTTTTTCCCCTGGCCACCTGCACCCTGGATCTCGGAAAAACGATCGAAAGGCCGTGCATCGAGTACCAGATCCACCGATGTCTCGGACCCTGCGCCGGACTGGTCTCCTCCCAGGAGTACAGAAAAATGGCCGAGGGGGTCCGCCTGTTCCTCGAAGGGAAAAACCGGGATCTTGAGGATCATCTTCATGCCGAAATGGAGCGACACGCCAAGGCTCTCGACTTCGAAAAAGCCGCCCAAGTCCGTCGGCAGATCGAAAGCGTCCGGACAATTCTCGAGCGTCAGACGGTTGAATTTTCGATCCATCATCCGGTCGATGCGATTGCGCTGGTCAGCGAGGGTCCCTGGGTCCAGATCCAGCTCCTTTCGATCAGGAACGGAAGGGTCTCGGGCCGGCGGGAGACCCACATCAAGAACCCTGAGGGGGATTCTCCCGAGGAACTGGTTCTGGCCTTTCTGGAACAGCACTACTCTCCCGAAACCGCTGTCCTTCCCGACGAAATTCTTCTCTCCCATGCTCTTTCTCCCGCCTCCCTCATGTCCCTCGGCTGGATGACCGAAAAGAAAGGTGAACGCGTGTCCCTGTTTCATCCCAAGCGGGGAGAAAGGAAAATCGTGCTGGAGCTTGCCGTCGAAAATGCCCGGGAAGCGCTTCGGGAACGGGTTAAAAGCCAGGAAGACCGCCAGAAAACGCTCGAAGAGGTTCGGGAACTCCTCTCTCTTCCACTCCTCCCGCGTTCCATCGGATGCGTGGATATCTCGAACACGGGGGATGCCTACCCTGTCGCATCCCTCGTTGTCTTTGTGGACGGCATTGCGGAGAAATCCCTGTACCGGAGGTTCCGGATCCGGTACGGAAAGGGCCAGGACGACTTCCGGATGCTTGCCGAGGTTCTGGCACGCCAGTTCGAAGACCAGCCCCTCCCAGACCTTTTGCTGATCGACGGGGGTCGTCCGCAGCTTAAGGCCTCCCTCGAAGCCCTGGGAAGAATCAACCGGAAGCCGGACCCTTTCCAGGTCATGGGTCTCGCCAAGGAGCGCACCCGGACAGGACAGGTTGAACGGATCGTCTCGGAGGAATTTCCCGAACCCCTGCTTCTTCCTCCCCACAGGGCCGCGACCCACCTGCTCCTTCGCATTCGGGACGAAGCCCACCGTTTCGCCATCACCTACCACAGGAAGATCCGGGAAGAGGCCCTGACTAAGTCCCGTCTCCTCGAAATTCCGGGAATCGGGCCCTCTCGAGAGAGGCAGATGATCCAGGCCTTCGGCTCGGTCGATTCGCTAAGAGCTGCCAACGCGGAAGAAATCGTTCGGAAGTGTTCCCTTTCCCAGACCCTTGCAGAAAAGGTCCTGGAAGCCCTGAACAAGGAAGGCCCGGACGAAAGGGAGTACCCCTGATGCTGCAGCCGATCATCATCATGATCGTCGGACTCGCCTGGGTCTCGGCCTCCCTTTTCTTTCGCCGGGAAATCGATCCCTTCTACGCCCAGATCCCCCTGATGTCCTCCCTTGTGATCTTTCTTCTCCTCTTCATGCATGCCGTCGTCCTGGCCGGAGTCGGGAAAAATCTCGGCCGTCCCTACCGGACCGGGAAAAAAAAGCGCGGGCCCAATGGAATTTCTCCCCCATCCGTCTCCTTCGTTGGAACATGGAGCTTCATCGCCCTGATCGCCCTGGGAGCCGGAATCGTGTTCCGCTCCTCCGACCCCCCCCTGGCCCTCTCCCTCTGGGCGGTCGGGGGAGTGACCCTTCTCTCCGCCCTCGGCTTTCTCCTCATTCCGTCCCAGGTCCATTCCGAAAACGCCGACGGAGAGATCGTTTTCAAGCCCAATCCGGTCCGCATGGCTCCCAA
>JAJZGM010000114.1 GCA_021828525.1 Nitrospirota bacterium
ATCGGACAAAAATGGACATCTCCTTTCCATCCCCTGTCCTTTTTGTCTCCTTTTTGCCATTTCGGGAGATCGCCTGTCCCAAGACGATGCCCCCAAGCGGGCATCCAGGATGGCATCCGGCTTGCAACAAGGACTGTGAAAAGGATCCGATACTTTCACCCGCCGGTCAAGGAGACGCCTTCATGAATACTCTTCTGGCAAATTACGATCCAGGGGTCTTTTATGACGAACTTGTCATCTCTCCCGGCATCCCCCGCCCTTCCGCAAAGCTCTTCTTCGAACTTCTGGACTCCCTTCCAGCCGGCGAACTGGGCCGCCTCCAGAAGGCGGCGGAAACAGCTCTTTACCGGATGGGGGTCACCTTTACTGTTTACAGCGATGAGCGTGGACTTGAAAAAATCATGCCTTTCGACATCATTCCGCGCGTGGTCGGGGCCAGGGAATGGAGGGTTGTGGAGGAGGGGCTGAAACAGCGGATCACCGCGCTCAATCTCTTCATCGCAGACATTTACGGCCACCAAATGATCATCCGGGACCGGGTCATTCCAGAAGATCTGGTCCTGTCCTCCACGGCCTACCGTCCCGAATGCCGGGGCATCCGCGTTCCCGGCGGGATCTGGTGCCATATCACCGGTTCGGATCTGATCCGTGACAGGTCGGGAGAGTTTTTTGTGCTGGAAGACAATCTCCGGTGTCCCTCCGGAATTTCCTACGTCCTCGAAAACCGTCATGTCCTGAAACGGACCTTTGCCGCCTCCTTTGCCACCTCCCGCATCTGCTCCGTCGACGACTATCCCCTTCGCCTTCTCGAATCTCTGGAGTCGCTGGCCCCGCACACGGACTCCCCCACCGTCGTCCTCCTGAGTCCCGGCGTCTACAACTCTGCCTATTTCGAACACTCCTTCCTCGCCCAGCAGATGGGAATCGAGTTGGTGGAACCGGCCGATCTCCACGTGGCCGACGGTGTCCTGTACACGAGGACCACCCAGGGACCCCGGCGGGTTGACGTCGTCTACCGGAGAATCGACGACGACTTTCTTGATCCGACGGTCTTCAGGCCCGACTCCCTCCTCGGAATCCCCGGCATCATGGAGGCATACCGTTCGGGAAAGGTGGCCCTGGCCAACGCTCCGGGGACGGGGATTGCCGACGACAAGGCCGTCTATGCCTGGGTTCCGAAGATGATCGACTACTACTTGAAGGAGGATCCCATTCTCCAAAATGTTCAAACCTGGATCTGTTCCGATCCCCGGGAGAGGGACCATGTCCTCTCCAATCTTGCGACCATGGTTGTCAAGACCACAAACGATTCGGGCGGATACGGCATGATGATCGGACCCTGTTCGTCCCGGGCCGAGCAGGAGGCATTCCGGGAACGGATTCTGGCCAATCCCAGACATTACATCGCCCAGGAGACCCTCTCCCTGTCTCGGGCGCCGGTCCTGGTGGGGGATCATCTTGAGGGGCGGCACGTCGACCTGCGTCCGTACATCCTCTATGGAAAGGGGATCTATGTGACCCCCGGAGGGCTTACCCGGGTCGCCCTCAAGAAGGATTCCCTCGTTGTCAACTCTTCCCAGGGCGGAGGAAGCAAAGATACCTGGGTCCTGAAGGACTGATCGCATTTCCCGAAAGGAGCTTCCATGCTGAGTCGCGTTGCCGATTCCATCTACTGGATGAGCCGGAGCTTCGAACGGGCCGAGAATGTCGCCCGTTTCATCGACGTCAATCTGAATCTCATGCTCGACAGCGAGGTTCTGGAAGGGGCCCAGTGGCGTCCCCTGATCATTACGAGCGGAGATTTGCCCCTCTTCGAGGCCAGTTACGGAGAGGCAACGAAGGAGTCCGTCATACGCTTCCTTACCGTCGACAGTCACAACCCGAACTCCATTCTTTCCTGCGTCTGGTCGGCCCGGGAAAATGCCCGATCCGTCCGGGAAATCATCTCCTCGGAGATGTGGGAACAGGCGAACCGGTTCTACCATCTGGTCCGGGAGGCGGCGGAAGGGGATGCCATTCTCCGGAACCCCCACGCCTTTTATACATCGGTGAAGATGGAGAGCCACCTGTTCGACGGCATCACGGGGACGACCCTGACCCGGAGCGAACCCTGGCACTTTCTCCGGCTTGGAAAGATGCTCGAGAGGGCAGACAAGACCTCCCGCATCCTGGATGTAAAATACTTCTTTCTCCTCCCCTCTCCCGACTGGGTGGGAAGCGCGATCGACGGAGTCCAGTGGGCCGCCCTCCTGCGCTCTGCCAGCTCGTTTGAAATGTACCGGAAGCGCCATCGCCGCATCACCCCGGAAAAGGTCGCAAATTTCCTGATTCTCGACCGCTTCTTTCCCCGGGCGATCGCCTTTTGCCTATTTGGAGCCCAGGAGTCTCTCCGGGCGATCACCGGAACCCCTGAAAACCAGTACCGAAATGTGGCGGAACAGCGCCTCGGACAGCTCACGGCCCGTTTGAATTATTCGGATATCGAAGAGATAATGAAGGAGGGACTCCACGAATTCATCGATTCTCTGCAGTTCCAGCTGAACCGGATCGACGATGCGATTCGTGAGACCTTCTTCGCAATCCCGAAGGTGTCGGGGGGCGACGTTCTCCCACAAAAAATCTTGGGTCAGTAGGCCGGAAGGATTCCGATGACTTTTTGCGTCTCCATCAAGATCAGGGAAGGGCTGGTGGGCATTGCAGACACACGGATCACCGCCGGCCTCGAACATACCACTGCCCGGAAGGTGACACTTCACCGGATCGGGGATCGCCCTCTCTTTCTCATGACTTCAGGCCTCCGGTCCGTCCGGGACAAGGCCATGACCTATTTCGAGGAGGTCCTGGAGGAAAACACGGTCGGCTACGACAAGCTCTATCAGATCGTCAACCTGTTTGCGACCCAGATCCGGCGCGTGGCCTCGGAAGATAAGGCCGCCCTCCGGGAAAGCGGGCTCGACTTCAATCTCTTCACCATCGTCGGGGGCCAGCTCGAAAAGGACAGGGAGCACAAGCTTTACCTTCTCTATCCCGAAGGGAACTGGGTGGAGGTCAGCGAATCGACCCCCTATTTCCTGATCGGTGATAGCTCCTATGGAAAACCTATCCTTGACCGCGTTCTCCGCCATTCCTCCACCATGGAATCGGCACTCAAGCTCGCCTACCTGTCCTTCGATTCGACCCGGATCAGTGCGGTCGACGTCGATTTCCCGATCGACGTGGTCCTCTATCTCCATCGGACCCGGGAACTTGTCCATCACCGATATAACCGCAAGGACCTCCAGCATCTGCCCCATTGGTGGCAGGAACGGCTTCGGGCGTCGGTCGAAGCCCTTCCCGATGAATGGATCCAGGAGGCCCTCTCCAAGCTGAACCGTCCCGGCTGATCGCATGCTCTTTTCCCTGGCCCACGAAATCAGCTTCATTTTCGGGGATCCGGTTCATTTCGAACCGATCCTCCTCCGGATGCGCCCCCGGACCGATGCGACGCAGACCCTTTTGTCCTTCCGGCTCGAGAGCTCACCCAGTCCTGAACGGATCGACCGCATTTCAGACCTCGATGGAAACGATCTCGACCGTCTCTGGTTTCGGGGATCACAAAAATCGCTTGTCCTGAAGACGATTTCCCGGGTCAGGACCTTTCGGTCAAATCCCTTCGACTTCCTCTTCCACGATTTCCGGGCCGGAACACTTCCCCTGTCCTATCCCTCCCGCTTTATCTCTCTTCTCTCCCCCTATCTGGCCCCAGGAATCTCCACAGGACGGGGGCCCCTGTTCGGGAAATTTCTGACACATCTCAAGGAGGTCTCCCGGATGGAGACCCTTCCCTTTCTGATTGCCCTTGCCCGCCACATCCCTGAAGTTCTTTCTGCCCAGATCCGGGAGGAGGGTCCTCCCCGTTCCCCCGAAGAGACCCTGGAGGAGGGATCCGGATCCTGCCGGGATTTCGCCCTTCTGGCCATGGAGGCTTGCCGCTCCCTGAATATCGCGGCCAGGTTCACGAGCGGCTACCATTTGCCGACTGTCCCACTTTTGCCCTCCCTGCACGGCTGGGCCGAGGTCTATCTCCCGGAGGCCGGATGGCGGGGACTCGACCCGAGCGAAGGGATTCTGACCGCCGACCGCCACATCGCCCTCGTCTCTTCAGCCGACCCCTTCCAGACCCTTCCCACGGAAGGCTCCTACCGCGGGGAGGGATCCTCGACCCTCTCGACGTCCGTGAGGGTCGATCTCCTGGAGGAGAGTCCGGCCGGGGAATTCCGGGATTCAGCCGGTTCCCCGGATCAGGCCATCGGCTGAATCCCGCCAGGGGAGATCCTTCCCTTGCCGGAGAACTCTTTTGCAAGTCGCTCCACGATCTTCCGGGAAACTCCTGTCAGGGCCAGCCTGTCTGCCTCCGAAAGGGATGTCCAGACTCCCGCCCCTTCCTCGTCGCAGGTCCTCGCGAGGTCTCCCGCCTCATGAGGGGGAGAAATCAGGAGAACGCGCACCTCTTCCCGAAAATGGGAATAGATGTGGCGCACAAAAAAGAGCTCTCCCACGACCTGCCACCCCAAAAAGACCCCCTCCCCCACCCGGTCTCCCGGGGACAGCCCCAGGGAGGAAAAGCCCGCGACCTCCAGAAGCCCCTCCAGAAGCCTCCCTTCGCCGCGAGGCTCGAAGCGGAGGGGGCCTGATGCAGGGACCAGAGCCACCCGTTTCCGGAGCGGAACGGGAGTCTTTCTCGAACGGGGTTTTAAGAGCGGTCCGGGGAGGCCGTCCGTTCCCGGAGACTCCGCGCCCCGGGTTTGGCAGAGGGAGGCC
>JAJZGM010000005.1 GCA_021828525.1 Nitrospirota bacterium
GAACCATCGCATCTTTTGGCTCTCCCTGGTGTCATACTTTGACAAGGAGTGATCCCGTGCAGATTCCGGAAAAAAAGAGCCAGGGCGCACCCTGGAAGAGGAGACGACCTTGGTCCTCGGAACGGGTTTCGACCCTCCTTCCACGGAGAGCGGGACTGCCGGAAGTTTCACTGTTTCAAACGATTCGTCCCTCCAGGGTATTAAGCCCTTTTTCGGGGTCAGAGTGAGGGTGTCGCCGTCCATGTCGCAGAGAGAACCTTTTAACTGGCGTGTTGGTTTTGAATCCGGGGGCTCAACGCTTTGAACCAATCATCACACTGTTTCTTGAGGAATTGACCAATTCGGCTTCAACAACCAGATCCTCATTGCCCGCGGACTCAAAAAGGAGACAATCATGAACACAGTCAGCCAGCGACAAGTCATGGGTAGAAGTCTCAAATTGATACCGACCAACATGGAAGGTGTCAGGACGATAGAGTCCCCGCCCCCGGGATTTGATCCCCGCAAAGCCACATTGTCAGATCTTATGAAGTACGGGATTCCTGCCCGGCCCGATCCGGCGAAATTCCCCAAAGGGGCCCAGATATGGGACCGCATTCTCTCTCGAGCCCATCAAATGGTTGTTCCTGTCCTGAAGCCTCGTCCCGAGGTGAAACACAGTCTCTACATGCCTCCGGTCTCAGGCTCCGCAACGGACACCTCCCCCAACTGGAGCGGAGGGGTTCTGTTCAATGGAGGGCCTTTCGACTTCGTTTATGGGGAATGGACGGTTCCCAGTGTCGCCCCTCCCGGCTGGCCCAATCCCTCTTCGGGCAACGGGGATTGGTGGTCGGTGGCCTGGGTCGGGATAGACGGCTGGAATTCGGGCGATGTCCTCCAGGCGGGTACGGCCCAGCATGTGACACTAAATAATTGGAACCTCACGACCGAATATTTCGCCTGGTACGAATGGTTCCCGAATAATTGGATTGAAATCACGAATTTCCCGGTCCATCCGGGTGATACGGTTGCGGTCAGTGTGCAATACCTGGGTCTTCAGAACAATCTCGGGCAGGGTCTGGCGACTCT
The DNA here is from genome assembly GCA_021828525.1 of Nitrospirota bacterium. Lineage (GTDB taxonomy): Bacteria > Nitrospirota > Leptospirillia > Leptospirillales > Leptospirillaceae > UBA4572. The sequence continues at coordinate 1,069 of JAJZGM010000005.1, forward strand.
CTCAAACCTGATCACGGGCCAGTCGACGACCCTGTCGTTTCAGGCCCCCACAGGGACCACCCTCCAAGGAAATTGCGCTGAATGGATCCTGGAGCGGCCGAATATCAATGGCTCCCTCGCGACCCTCCCGGAATATGGCCAGGTTTCGTTCTCCAATGGACTGGCGTGTTCTGCAACCGGGGGGACAGGGGCCGACCAGGCGAAGCCGGTGAACATGACCGACAATTCGGGAAATACGGTGTCAGAGGGATCAAGCGGAGCGGACTGGAACTGCCTGTATGTGTGATCATTTCCTTAGAAAGGGACCGGTATTGTCCTCTCCACCTTGAAAGAGTGGTTTTGTGCAATCCTGGCAGGAAGCCCTAAAAGGCTGTCACATCGTTTTGGTTCACAATGGAGGGAAAAATGGCTGAAGATCTCTATGCCGCCATCTGGGACAATTCACCTGGACCCGCCTGGCAAGCCCGCCACGGGATGACGTCGGCCGGCTATCAATCGACCTTCGACACGCTGGTTTCCCAGGGATACAGGCTACGATGTGTGAGCGGTTACGAATCAAACGGACAGCCACTCTACGCCGCGATCTGGGACCAGTCGGCCGGGCCGGCCTGGCAGGCTCGTCACGGCCTGACGGCAACCCAGTACCAGGCAACGTTCAATCAGCTTGTCGGGGAAGGCTATCGTCTGCAATTTGTCAGCGGCTACGGCGTCGGAGGGCAGGATCTGTATGCGGCCTTCTGGGATCAGTCGAGCGGGCCAGCCTGGCAAGCCCGCCACGCCATGGATGCCGCCACCTATCAGAACACCTTCAATCAACTCGTCTCTCAGGGGTACCGTTTGCGATGGGTCTCCGGCTATGTCGTAAACGGGGTGGACATGTATGCGGCGATTTGGGATCAATCCTCGGGAGGATCCTGGCAGGCCCGTCACCGAATGGTGGCTTGCGACTATCTGACCCAGGCGGCCTTGTTTGCCTCCCAGGGATACCGTCTGGTTTGCGTGAGCGGATATTCGTTTGGGGGCAAGGATTATTATGCGGCATTGTGGGAGCAGCCAACAGGCGCTCCCTGGTTTTCCGATGCCGGAATGCCTTCTTCCACCTATCAATTGATGTTCGACAGATGGCAGGCCAAAGGATACCGCCCACGCTTTGTTGCGGGATACGAGGCGGTTGATCCGCTGGAAATCGTTCTTCCCTTCGAGGTTCAACTCCAATTGGAGTCCGAATGGTGCTGGGCGGCTGTTTCGACAAGCATCGCCCATTTTTATGATCCGTCGAGCACCGTGACCCAGTGTGAAGTCGTCGATCAGCAACTGAACCGGACAGATTGCTGCTCAAACCCGGGATCGACCAACTGCAACCAGACCGGGTACCTGGATCAGGCTCTCCAGTATGTGGGCTGTCTATCTTCGGAAAAGGGACAGGGAACCTATCAGGATCTTGTGGATGCGCTCGACTCGGGGACTCCTCCCTGTCTCAGGATCGGGTGGTCTGGCGGAGGAGGACACTTCATCGGTGTCAACGGAATCAATGGGGTTGACGGCTGTGTGGAAAATGACTGGATCGTGGTCACCGACCCCATCTGGGGGGATTCGATGGTCACCTATGAAACATTGACAAGTGTCAAGCCGGGACAAGGGTACCAGGGCAACGGGACATGGACGAATACCTATTTCACGAAGGCTTGAGGTAAAGAAGGAAGGAGAACCGCTATGCCGCTCATCATTCCTCCCGCCCCTGCGGAATCGATCAATGCCCTCCGGACTGGCCTTTCCACGATCGCGAAGAGGTCCGCATTGACGAAAATTGCCCCCAATCTCGCCATTAGCCTCGCCGGTCCCTCTGCTCCCTCCCCTTTGTCTCCGATACTCTCCTACAGGCTTTACACCCTGGGCCTTTCAGACCTCTCCTCGGCCGCGAGAACCGGCCTTCGTGCGGCGACCCTCTCTTCCTGGCGGCACACGCTCGTGAGCGACGGAGAGGTGGTCGCTGCAGACATATCCGTGGACCAGACCGGGGCCAACCACAGATTTTCATCCCTGATTTCCCATCCTTCGACCTTCGAGGTCCAGAAGGAAATCCTCGCTTTGGGCCAAGATCCTGCGATCGCCAAGGATTCCTACGAAATATCCTTGTTGCAGATTTCCGCGTTGGGGGTTCGGGCCGTGTGGCTTCATGACCCGACGGGAAAATCCCCCGATTTGCTTGTCCCGGTCCCTCCCGTTCGATCCGAACTGGTGGCCGGTCGCCGCTACCAGATCGCCGAGTTTGCAGGAGCCCTCATGAATCCTGCTGAAAAGATCCTGGCCGATGACGATCCACGGAAAGGATCGGGGTGAAGAGAGTGACTCTTTTCCGGAGGCGGAGGGGAGGGTTGCGGACCGGAGGCTCCGGGAAGGATGCCGAGGGATTAGCCGGGACTGGCACCAGGGGAGGAGGGATCCGTTTGGTGAAATCGGCCGTCCTTTTCCTTTTGTTCTTCGTGAGCCTGTCCGGGTGCGCCATGCAGCCGTATGGCCTTCTGTACACCCAGGTCGTCCGGGGAGAGTCCTATCCCCGGCCCTGGGTCCACGGCGATCTCGACCTCACGCGGATCACACTCATCGGTCCCGCCCGGGGGGAGGCCTGTTCCTCGAATGTCCTGGGACTGGTCGCCACAGGGGACGGGGGGATCGACGCGGCTCTCCAGGACGCCCTGAAGAGGGCGGGGGGCGCCACCCTCCTCTATGACGTCCGGATCGACCTCAGGACCAAGACCTATCTCGGACTATATTCGACATTCTGCACGGAAGTTTCCGGAACCGCGGCCCGCTGAGCGGCTTTTGGACAGGTCGAGATTGTGCGATCATAGAGACTGGAGAAGAAGGGGGGGTGCCGTGGCGTCATCGTCCGGGGTCCGTCACATTGTCGTCCTGATGCTCGAAAACCGGTCCTTCGACCATATGCTGGGGTTTCTGAAGGAACAGAACTACGATGTCGAAGGGCTGACGGGGACCGAATCCAATCCGACCGATCCCGCCCTGTCCGACCAGGGTCCCGTCGAACAGGTTCCGGTTGGCAAAATGTCCGGGACGGACGGATATGTGACGAATCCCGATCCGGCGCACGAATATCCGGATGTGAATGTCCAGATTTTTGGCCAGACACCTCCTCCATCGCCTTCCGTTCCCGAAAATGACGGCTTCGTGCTGAGTTATTCCGGCGTGCCGGACCCCAACGGGATTCCGGTGGGGATGGCGGTGGGAAAATCCATCATGCAGTGCTTCGACCCGGCGAAACAGCTGCCCGTACTCAGCACTCTCGCCAAGGAGTTTGTCCTTTGCGACCACTGGTTCGCCTCGGTTCCGGGTCCGACCTGGCCCAACCGATTTTTCGTCCATGCCGCCACCTCGAACGGCCATACGAACAGTCCCACAAGTCTGTCGGCCGTCAAGGACGAACTGGGCTTTTCGACCTATGGCATGCGCACGATCTATGAAAATCTCTCGGACAAGAATCTCTCATGGAACATTTACTACCATGATTTTCCCCAGTCCCTCGCCTTGACCAACCTCCATTCCCGCCTGGACCGGTTCAGGGATTTCGGCGCCTATCTCACCGATGTCGGGCAGGGAACCCTCCCGGTCTATTCCTTTATCGAACCCCGCTACTTCGAGGGGATCGGACAGAAGGCCAATGACCAGCACCCTCCCCATGATGTCCGCGAAGGAGAACGTCTGATCGCAACGGTCTATGAGGCCCTTCGGTCGAATTGGGGGCTCTTTTGCCAGACTCTCCTGGTCGTCCTATACGACGAACATGGGGGGTATTTCGACCACCTGCCTCCTCCGCCGGCGATCAACCCGGACGGCCGGGTTTCGAGCGACCAGCCGCCGTTCGGCTTCGACCGTCTGGGTGTGCGGGTTCCGGCGGTCCTTGTCTCTCCGCTTGTGGGAAAGGGGATGATCGACCATGCCGTCTACGACCATACCTCCCTTCTCGCCACTGTGAAAAAGGTCTTCGGCCTTCCGCTCTTTTTGACCAGGAGGGATGCCTCCGCCAATACCTTCGAGCATCATTTGGGTGCCGGAGTTCTCCGGAGCCAGGAGGAGATGCCCGATCTCTCCGAATATGCGGACGGGAGTGCGTCGCTCTATTCCTCTTCCCTTCCCCCCTCCTCCCATGGGCCGGAGGCTTATACTCCCTTTCAAAAGAGCCTTATCGAATTGTCCAACCAGTTGAATCTCCAGACGGAAGGCGATGGAGCCGTTCATGTGGCCCATCAACTGGAGGCCTTTCGGACAAAACGGGGACAGAACCGGATCCCCCGGACCGGACAGCCCGGACAATAGAGGATCCGGAGGCTCGGGATCCTCACCCCTGCAGAGAGAGAGTGGAAGATGGTCCAGATCCTGAAAAATATTCTGACTGAACGCGACAACGAAACCTTCGAGCTGATCTCCGTTCTGACGCTCCTTGCCATGGTGGGAATGGTCGGATTTGCAGGCTACGACCTGATCCACAACAATGCCCGATTTGATCCGGAAAAATACGGGATCGGCGTTGCGACCATCCTGGGAGGAAGCGGATTGGGCCGGTTTTTGAAGAAGGACACCGAGCATATGGGCGGGACCCCCTCGCCCTAGAAACGTCGACCGGGTTTTCTATGAGAGGGATTGGGCGATTGATCCGGGTTCAGGCCCGGTGATCTGCGTCTCCCTGCGAGAGTCTCTCCTGGTGGCCGAAAAAGCCTGTCAGCCTTCAGGGAATGAGACTGGCGGGTTCCTGGAAAATGCCCTGACTGACTCTTCCCGTGCCGGGGGAAAGAGCGGGTCTGGAAGGCCTCCGGCTGTGTGACCTTTTTCCCAAAGACCTCTTCTCCCCCTAGCTCCCCGGGATTCCCATGAGGCCGTTGATCCCCCTGTGGATCAGGTGGATTGCGATGGCGGCAAGGATGAGGGAGAAGATCTTCCCCACGGCGGAGGAGAGGGTCTGTCCCAGGATCCGGGTGATCCGGTCCGCCATGAGAAGGATCCCGAAGAGGAGAAGCATGTTGACCGCCAGGGCAAGAAGAGCCCAGGGGAGGGAGACGGTCTTCGAGAAGATGAGGGAGGTGGTGAGGGTCGCGGGACCTGCGATGATCGGGATTCCGAGGGGGACCGCCCCGATGGGGCCGGTCAGGAGCGATGGCCGTCCCGCCTCCTTGGGATCCTGATTGCGGAGTAGGTCGGCGACGGAGAGGACCAGGAGAAGAAGTCCTCCGGCCAGGGTGAAGTCCCAGAGGGAGAGGCCCAGAAAGTCCAGGAGCGAGGTTCCGAAGACGTCGAAAAAGAGGACGGTCAGGAAGGCGGTCAGGACCGCCGTCATGGCCGTCCTTCTTTTTTGGGCCCCCTCCATGCCTTGTGTTAGACTGAAGAAAAGAGAGAGCACCCCCGGCGGATCGATGGCGACCAGCAGGGGGAGAAAAACCTTCCAGAAAGTGTGCACGGGCCAAGCCCTTCGAAAGGATGACCATGAGCGACCAGCAAAACCCGGAGTCCGAACCCTCCATCATTATAAACGATCGGCGCATGCGGTTCGACGAGGAGACCGGCCGGGAGGAGCCTCTCACGGAGTCCCGCCGGCCGGAGGCCGCATCCCCCGAAGAGGGGCCCCTGACGGAGAACGAATCGGAAAAAAGCCTCCGGCAGAGGGCGGAAGAAGCCCGCGAGGGCCGGCTCTTGGCCCTCCTCTCCGGAATGGTGGCCTCGCATCTTTTTGTCGATCCGGCCACCGGTCTTCCCGATGAACGCTTCAGCCCCGCGGAGGCCAGGTTCTATCTCGACCTGATCGACCTCTATGCCGCGGCCCGTGCGAAGACCGGCCTCCTGGCAGATCTCCCCCCGGAGCCCGGAGCCGGCGAGAAGGAACCTCCCCGCCTGGGCCACATCCCGGCGATCCTGGGGGCGATGGCGGTCCATGCCCTGGGCGTCGACCCGGCCACGGGACGACCGGGAGGCACGGCGAACATGGAGGCGGCCCGCCTCTATATCGACCTTCTCGATTTCGTGTCGACGTCGGTCGCCGAAACCATGACCGCGGAGGACCGGGACTACATGAACGACATTCTCTACCAGACCAAGATGTTCTTCGTCCGGCAGCGTGATCTCGCCCGTCCGGGAGGCGCGGCCCCTTGAGGGGATGGCGCCTGGGGCTTCTGCTCCTTCTGCCCCTTCTCCTCCTCCTGGTGGTCGGAGGAACACGCCTTCTGGAGCGATCCCTCAAGACCCGCCTCGAATCCGGCCTGGGACAGGCCTTCGGGTGCGCCGTTTCTTCGGGAAGGCTTGCGATCCACTGGGCGGGACGCTCCCTCGAGGTGACCGACCTTCGCCTGTCCTGTCCCCTTTCGGGAGCCGGCCCCTCCGAACCCGTTCCCCCCCTGATCCATGTCCGAAAGATCTCGGCCCGGGTCGACCTCCTTTCCCTCCTGAACCGCGTCATCGCGCTCGATTCCCTCAGGGTGGAGGAGGGCCGGATCGAGGCGGTCTCCTGGGGTCCCCGGGACAACTATCGCGACTTTCTCGCCCGGTGGGTGGCCGGCGTCCACCCTGCCGGCTTTTCAGGGGGGGCGACCATCCGCCGCATCTCTCTTGTCCGGACCGATCTCTCCCTCAGGCTCCCCCCCCGGGGGCTGGGGGTCAAATTCCACGCCGTCCGGGCCGTTCTACGGCCCAACCTTTTCATGAACCGCTTCCGTCTTGAGGTTCCCGAGGGACGCCTTGAGGCGGAGGTCTCCGGCCGGAGCCTTTCCTCCTCGTCCCTTCGGGCCACGGCGACCTTTGCCGAGGGAGGGGTTCCGGACCTTGAGATCCGGACCCGGTCTCCGGGGGGGGATCTGTCGGTCCAGGGCCAGCTCCTCTCTTTCGGCACGGAGCCACTGGCCAGCCTCTTCGTGCGGGGAACCGTCGACCTCCGTTCCTTGGCTCCCGTCCTTGCCGGGGGGACCCCTCTTCCAGGGGGCACGGTGGCCTTCCGGAGCTATCTCCACGGCCCCATCAATCGTCTCCGGGCCCGGGCGGTGGTCACTTCGCAGGAAATTTCTGTGGGAGGACGCCGTCTTCGTGACCTCCGGGTGATCCTTTCCATGGTCCCGGGCCTGCTCGAAGCCCGACCGGTGGAGGTGACAGTCGGAGAATCACGGATCCGTGGCAGGCTCTGGGCCAGTCTCACAGGCCCCGCCCCCCAGGCCCGGGTGCGGATCCGGGAGACCGGCCGGGGGGGACTCATGGGGGCCTTCACCCTCACCGCCTCCGGGGTGATTCCGCTGCCCCGGCGCCCCGAGGACTGGGGACCCTTTCTCTCCGGTCTCGGCCACCTTGCGGGGGTCTCCTGACCCATGGGCCCCGAACGCTCCTCCGGAGGAAACAGGACGGCGGGCTTCCCCCGGACCCTCTTCTCCTCTCTCCCCGTCCTGGTCGGCACGATCCTTCTGGCCCTTCTTCTGGTGACCGGTCTCGAGTACCAGCACGCGGCCCGTCCCGGAGGATCGAACCTCATGGCCCGGGTGATCGTCGTCTTCCTCTTCAACATCGATGTGGTTCTCGCCGTCCTTCTCCTCTATGTCCTTCTCCGGAATGTGGCGAAGGTCTACTGGAACCGGTCCGGATCAGGGTTCGGGGGAGGATTCCAGGCGCGCCTGATCGGCTCCTTCCTCCTCATGGTCCTGATCCCCTCCCTCCTTCTCTTCATCGTGGCCTCGGGCTTTTTGAACACTTCGGTCCAGCGCTGGTTCAGCTTTCCCGTCTCCGATTCCCTCCGGGCCTCGGCTTCCGTCTCCCGGGAGTATTATCGCGAGACCCGGCGCGACACCTTAAGGACCGCCCGTGTGCTCTCCGACCTTCTTGTGGCCCGGGAAACGGAGGAGGGAGAGAACCTCCGCGACTTTCTCGAGAAAAAAAAGCGGGATCTGGGCCTCTCCGGGCTCGAGCTCTACAGGACGGATCCCGGAGCTCCGGCCCTCATGGCCCGGGCGGTCGATCTCAATGTGCGTCTTCTCGACGCTCCCACGGCCGGGGAACTCGGATCGGTGGCAGAAGCCGGGAAGAGCCGGGTCACCCATACGGGAGTGGGGGATCTTGTCCGGGGCTTCTATCCGGTCCCGCTTAAAGGAAAAGAGGGACCTGCCGTCCTGGTGGTGGACTCCTTTGTTCCGGAGGACTTCTCCCGAAAGCTCGCCACCCTGACCCACGCCTTTTCGGACTATCGGGAGCTCCGCCAGTTCAGAAATCCCATCCGCCAGTCCTATCTCCTGGTTTTTTTCATGATCACCCTGATGATCATCTTCGGGGCCATCTGGTTCGGGCTCTTTCTGGCCCGCCGGATCACCCGTCCCCTCCTGGCCCTTGAAAAGGCCACCGACGAGGTGGCCCGGGGAAATCTGTCCGTCCGGGTTCCCTTGACGGGGGAGGAGGAGTTCGGGGCCCTGGTGGAGTCCTTCAACCAGATGACCTCGGACCTTGCCCTCTCCAGCGAGACGCTCACCAACACCAACCGGGAGCTTTCCCACCGCCGGGAGTACATGGAAAAGGTGCTCGAACACATCGGGACGGGGGTCTTTTCACTGAACCGGGAGAAGATCGTCACCACCTTCAACCGATCGGCGGAAGAAATTCTGGGAATTCCCCGCTCCTTCGTCCTGGGCCGGCCATTGGGGGAGGTCATCCATCCCGCCTTCCACACCTTCGATGCCTGGATCGACCGGGTCCTCCTGTCGGGGGGGCTCCACGTCGAGGAGGAGGTGACGGTGGGGACGGAACCTCCCCAGACCTTCCGGATGCGCTACAACCGGTTCGAGGATCCGGGGGCGGGGGCTGTCGTCGTCTTCGACGATGTGACCACGCTTTTAAATGCCCAGAAGGCCCTGGCCTGGCGGGAGGTGGCCCAGCGGATCGCCCACGAGATCAAGAATCCCCTGACCCCGATCCAGCTGGCGGCGGAGCGTCTCCGGCGGAAGTTTTCCGAAAACGCCGCCGATCTCGCCCGGGTCTTCGAGGAGTCGATCCAGACCATCATCTCGGAGGTTGCCGGGATCAAGCACCTGGTCGACGAGTTCTCGACCTTCGCCCGTCTTCCGGAAAGCCGTCCTGTCCTGGCCTCGGTCGAACCGGTCCTTCTCGAAAGCGTCGTCCTCTACCGTTCGGCCCACCGGGGCGTGGAGTTCGTGGTGGAGATCGACCGGAACCAGCCCGACATCTGGATCGACCCCCAGGCCCTGCGACGGGTCTTTTCGAACCTCTTTGAAAACGCCATCTCCGCGATGAAGGGCGAGGGCCGGATCCGGGTTGCCGTCACCCACGATTTCGGTCGGAGCACCCTCCGCATCCAGATCGAGGACAACGGTCCGGGGATCCCCCCGGAGGCGGTGGACCGGATCTTCCTTCCCTACTTTTCGACCCGCGACGCAGGGATGGGGCTGGGGCTCGCCATCGTCCAGAGAATCGTGAGCGAGCACAGGGGGACGATCACCCATGCCCCCGCCTCTCCCGCGGGGGCGATATTCACCATCGAACTTCCCGTTCCCGAACCGGCCCCTCCGGCCGAGAGGGCGGCGCTCCGAAGGGAGGGGTGAGGTGGACCACATCCTTGTGACGGACGATGAAGCCGCACTCCGGAAGACCCTCTCCTCGGTTCTGGAGGATGAAGGCTACAGGGTCTCGGTGGCCGGATCCCGGGGAGAGGCCCGGGCGATCCTGGACAGTGATCCTCCGGATCTCGTCCTGCTCGATGTCTGGCTAGGCGAGGAGGACGGGATCCGTGTCCTTGGGGAGATCCTGAAGGATCCCGATCCCCCGGCAGTGGTGGTGATGAGCGGCCACGGAACCATCGAAACGGCGGTCCGGGCCCTGAAGTCCGGAGCCTTCGACTACATCGAGAAGCCCTTCTCCCTTGACCGGGTGCTGACCGTGGCCGGCAACGCCCTCAGGCAGCGGGCTCTCGAACGGGAGAACCGGGATCTCCGGGAGCGGATCACGGTCCAGTCCGAACTGGTGGGCCACTCCCCCGCGATGGAGAGACTTCGGGAACTCATCGCCCGGGTGGCTCCCACAGAGGGATGGGTGCTGGTCTCGGGGGAGAACGGGACTGGAAAGGAGCTGGTGGCCCGGGCCATTCACCGGGCCTCCCAGCGGGCCTCCGGCCCCTTCGTCGACATAAACTGCGCCGCCATCCCCGAACCCCTGATCGAAAGCGAACTCTTCGGCCACGAACGGGGGGCCTTCACGGGGGCCCATTCGCTCCGGAAGGGAAAGTTCGAGCAGGCCTCGGGAGGGACCCTTTTCCTTGACGAGGTGGGGGACATGGCTCTTGCGACCCAGGCCAAACTCCTGAGGGTCCTCCAGGAGCGGGCGGTGGTCCGGGTGGGGGGGAGCCGCTCCATTCCGCTCGACGTCCGTGTGGTGGCCGCCTCCAACCGGAATCTTTCTGAAATGATTGCCTCACGCCTCTTCCGGGAGGATCTCTTCTACCGCCTCAACGTGGTCCAGGTTCCGGTTCCCCCCCTCCGTGACCATCGGGAGGACATTCCCGGGCTTGTGGAGCATTTCGTCCGGCTTCTCTCCAGGGATTCGGGCCACCGGCCCAAGGAATTTTCCCCGGGGGCCCTCTCGCGCCTTGGCGCCCATTCCTGGCCGGGCAATGTCCGGGAACTCAAAAATCTTGTCGAGAGGCTCCTGATCCTGGTTCCGGGGCCGGTGGTGGAGGAGGGGGACCTTCGCGGGATGCTTCCCGGCAGTCTTCCGGATTTGGCCCCGGAGGCGGTCCCGCAGCCGGAGCTTCCCCTCAGGGAGGCCCGGGACCGCTTCGAGCGAAGCTACGTCATGGAAGTGCTGGCGCGGTGCGGGGGGAATATTGCCAGGGCCTCCGCCCGACTGGGTGTCGACCGCACCTCCCTTCACAGGAAGATCCGCATCTGGGAAGGGGGGGAGAAGGAGGATGGGAAAGAATGAGCAAAAAGGCCGGCCAGAAAATGGCCAGCTCTCTGCCTGCCCTCTTTGGTGGCCACACCGGGCATTGAAAACCCGAAGTCCACAATGTTCCCCGGAAAGCCGGGACCGGAATCCCTGATGGCCTTGTCAGGGGTGAATTCTCTCCTATTAAAGGAAATAAGGGCAGAATTTTCTTTAAAGGAGGAAAATGTCACTCAAAATCAAGAACCGGGACACAGAAGAATTGGCCCATGCCTTGGCCCGGGAAACGGGGGAGACGGTGACAAGGGCGGTGTCTGTCGCCTTGAGGGAACGGTACGACCGTCTTCAAAAATGAAAAAAGGCCGGGCCTCCGCTTTGGAACTCCTCGAAAGAGGACAAAGATGTGCGGCAACACTCAAACACCCCCGATCGATCATGGATCCTTATCTTTACGACGAGCGGGGTCTTCCGGCATGATCGTCGAGACTTAGGCGATCGTGTTCTTTTTCGGGAACCGGATGCGTCCCTCTAAGCAGAGGCCATCGCCAATGCCGAGATATGCCGGATCTCGGCCGCCACACTGGCAGAGGCTTCCATTGGTGTCGCCTCCCAGACGGAAAACGGTGGGTCAGAGTTTGATTTCTTCATCCGAAGGGCCGGAATCTCGGTTTTTCCGGTGACCGAAGAGATCTCTCGCCTCGCCGTGGAAGCGTGGTGGGGTTCGGGAAGGGTCGCCACCCGGCCGGAATGAATTTCGGAGACTGTTTTTCCTATGTCTTGTCCAGGGCGACCGGGGAACCTCTTCTTTTCAAGGGAACGGATTTTGGCAAGACCGATCGTTCTCCTGTCCTGTGACCCCCCCTATTTCAAAATCCCCTTCAGGCGGGATCGAGGAGGCCCACTCCCCACGTAATCCCTCCCCCGATGGCCCCCAGGACCAGGGGGCCCGGAGAGGGATCCGGAGATTTGTCGAGAAATTCCCCCAGAGTGATCCCCAGAGAGGCCGAAGACGTGTTACCATACACGGACACGGTTCTGGGAATCCGCTCCGGGGGGAGGTTGAGTCGGCTCGCAATCCCGTCCAGGATGCGGCCGTTGGCCTGATGCAGGAGAAAGGCCCGGGTTTCGTTCGGGTGGAGACCGTGATCCCGGAGGAGGGATTCGATCTCCCGGGAGAGGGTCCGGACGGCATGCCGGAAGAGGGATGGGCCGTCCATCGACAAAATCTTGCGGCCTGTCTCCGGGTCGGGGGCATAGGTAATGAGAGAGGCGTTCCGGCCGTCCGCCCCGATTCTGAGATCCCGTATGAAAAAGGCCGGACCCGGACCCGTGGGGTCAGCCGAAATCCATGCGGCCGAGGCGCCGTCCCCGAAGAGGAGGGCCGTCTCCGGGGTATGGACGGGGCAGACATGTCCGGTCTTGCGCTCGGTGTTCACGAGGAGGATTCCGCCGGCCATGCCGGAGGCGACAAGGCTTCGGGCGGTGAAGATCCCCGTCATGAAGGCGGCACAGGAGCCTCCGACATCCATGGCGGGAGGCCCTCCGTCGGGGTAGAGGCGTGAGGAAATCCGGGCGGCGGTGGACGGGATGAAGCTTCCTGGCGTGGTGGTGGCGGCCAGAAGAAGGTCCGGCTTGGGAAGGCCCGGAAGGCGGTAGAAGAGGTCATTGGCTGCGCGGACGCCAAGCTCCACCTCGTCTTCGAAGGGGGCGTAGGCCCGGGTTTTGATGCCTGTGAGACGAAAAATCGCCTCGGGAGGAGTCCCCGTGAGCTTTGATAGCTCCCGGTTGTCGACAAGACGGGACCCGATGGCCCGTCCCGGGATCCTGAGATAGACCGGTCGCGTTGTCATGGACGGGGCCTGTGCGGAAAAGATGATTTGGGCATGACTGTCATTGTGCGGCCGAAGAAGGAGGCCGTCAAGGGAGGTTGGCGGAGTGGGTGAAACGGGAAAACGGCTTGCGGGTCTTCTGGCGGGGGCCCTCCTGATCACGGGGCTGGGAGGGTGCGCAAGTCTCAGCAACACCTTCCAGAAGTACAACCCCTTCACCAACATCCTTCCCAAGGACGAGCCGACCCACTCCTTCCGGACAAAGGTCTTCGGAACCTCGGCCCTTCTCGATGAGGCCTCCCGCTTCTACTTCAAGGGGGATTTCATCGAGGCCCGGGGCGAATACAAGCGTTTCCTGGAGCTTCATCCCACCCACCCTCTGGCGGCCTTTGCCCAGTACAGGATCGGGATGTGCGATTTCTACCAGATCGGGAAGGTCGACCGGGACCCGACCCCTACGGAAAAGGCCATGGCCGACTTCCAGAAGGTGATCGACGAGTTTCCCGATTCACCTTACGTGGAGAAGGCGGAGAAGAAGGTGGCCTACTGCCGGGAGAGAAAGGCCTCCCTTCATTTCTACGTGGGCAATTTCTACTACCGGACAAAGTTCTTCAAGGCCGCAGCCTACCGGTTCCATTCGATCCTTCTCAAGTATCCCGATTCAAAGATCTATGCCCGGGCCCAGTTCTGGTACGCCAAGTCCCTTTTTCGGGAAAAGAGGCGGAAAAAGGCGGCCGCGGTCATGGAGACCATCGTCCGCCAGGGGAAGACCTCCCCTTATGCCGGAAAGGCCCGGATCCTGCTCGACTACTGGAAGAGACGGGGATATATCTGATGGGATTCTTTCCCCTTTTTGCCGATCTTACAGGTGAGCCGGTCCTGGTGGTGGGGGGAGGCTCCGTGGCCCTCCGCAGGATCCCCCGACTTCTCGAGGAAGGGGCCCGGATCACCCTGATCTCTCCCGTGGCCCTTCCGGGGCTTAAAACCCTGGCGGAGCAAGGACGGATCCTCTGGATCCGGAGAGGCTACCTCGAGGGGGACGAGGCCTCCTTCCGTCTGGCCTTTGCCCTGACCGACGACCCGGAGGTAAACGACCGGATCGCCTCCCGGACCGGAGGCCCCCTGACCAACGTGGCCACCAGGACGGCGGTCAGGCCCCTCACCGTTCCTGCCACCCGGAAGGGGGAGTCGGTGGTCCTGGCCGTGGCCTGCCGTCCCCCCGATCCGGAGCGTTCCCGAAAGCTCGCCGACCTGTGCCTTTCTGAGATCAGGAGGAGGGACGCCCATGCGTGATCTCCTTTATCCTCTGGGACGGGCCCTCCAGCTTCTGGGTCTTGTCGTGACCTTCGTCGATGTCGTGCTCTTCTTTATCCAGAGCATGACGATGATGTTTCTTCTCAAGCTTTTCCTTTTCGGCATCGCGGCCTTCTATTTCGGCTATTTCCTTTCGGGACTCGGAACGCCCCGTCCCCGACCGATCCAGCCGGAGAATCCCCGGACCGGAAAAAAGGGATCCCGGGGGCCGACCGGGCCCCCGGAGCCGGGTGACAAATCCTGAGTACAAAGGGAGGCCTCATGGTCCTTCTCCGCCCTCGTTGCCTGTGGACCCTCCTTTCCCTTCTGGGAGGAATGGGAGCCCTCCTTTGCGCCCCTCCCGCCTTTTCCGAAGACCTCATCCTCTCCGGCTCCTCCATGCTCTATCCCGTGAACCAGGCCTGGGCCACCGGATACGAGCGGGAGCATCCGGGGGCGCGCCTCCGGGTCCATTCGCCGGGCTCGGGCGCCGGAATCACCGGCACTTTTGAGGGGAACGTCTCGATCGGGGCCTCGGACATCTTCCTCACCTCCCGTGAACTCGCAAAAAAGGGAGATATCGTCCTGCTTCCGGTGGCGCTCGAAGGTGTGGTGCCGGTGGTCAACCTTCCCGCCAAGGCCCGCCGATCCCCCTTGCGTCTCGACGGGCCCCTTCTGGCCCGCCTTCTTACGGGCCGGATCGCCTTTTGGGACGACCCCCGCATCGTCTTGGAGAATCCCGGCTTCTCCCTTCCTCACCTTCCGGTCCGGCCGGTCGTGCGCGCCGATGCCTCGGGGACGTCCTTTCTCCTGACCGACTATCTGGCCCATTCCTGCCGGTGGTGGAGAGACAATGTGGGCCGCGAACCCATTCCGGAATGGCCACGGAACACGAATGCCCAGGCCGTTCCCGGATCCCGGGCTATTGTAGCCGCGGTCCGGGCCCAGGAGGGAGCGATCGGCTACGTGGGGCTGGGATGGCTCAAACGGTCGGGACTCATGGCTGTGGCCCTCAAAAATGATGCCGGCCGGTATGTGGTGGCCTCGCCCCGGTCGATCGAAAGCGCGGTTGCGGGAATGGGGTCCCGGATCCCCTTTCCGGAGGGATACAACCGCTCCCTTGTCGGCGGAGGCTCCCATCCCGGGGCCTGGCCAGTGACCGGAGTGGAGTTCTGGATGGTGAGCCCCGACCTTCCCGAGCCGACGATGGCCGAAGTCCGTCGCCTGGTTCTTTGGGTCCTGACGGAGGGGCAGGCCCCGGGCTATACCACCTCCCGCGGCTTTGGCCCGCTCTCGGGCCTCCCGGGCCGACCGCTTTTGATCCGGAAACTCAGGGAGGTCCTTCCCGGGAATTCCTTCCGTCCGACGACCGGAGGGTAGTCCCTCTTGGCCTCCGGAACCCTTCGCCGCGAGGGAGGGCCGCTCGGCCTTCTCTATGCCAGCCTCGGCGCCGTCATCGGCTCCGGATGGCTTTTCGGTCCTTTGAACGCTGCCCGGGAAGCCGGACCCCTTTCTCTTGGCTCATGGACGATCGGAGCCCTCTCCATTCTCCTTCTGGGACTGGTCTACGCTGAACTGGGGCCCCTCGTTCCCCGGAGCGGGGCCATCATCCACATGAGCCACATCGGGAATGGTCCCCTCCTGGGAAAGCTCTGGAGCTGGATCCTCTTTTTCTCCTACGTCTCCGTCCCTCCCGTCGAGGTGATGGCGATCCTGGCCTACGCCAACAACTACCTTCCGGGCTTCGTGGATCCTGTCTCGGGGCTTCTGACCCTCCGGGGAACCGGGATCGCCATTCTGCTCCTGGGGGCGATCACGGCCCTGAACTTTCTGGTGATCCGGCTCGTCCTCATGATCAACAGCGCCGCCACCTTGTGGAAGCTCGTCATTCCCTTCGCCACCATTGCCCTCCTTCTCCTCCTCTCCTTCCATCCTGAAAACCTCTCCGTCGGAATTCCCAGGGAGGGTCTCGAAGGGATGTTCGTGGCGGTGGGGAACGCCGGAGTCATCTTCAGCTTCTTCGGGTTCAGGCAGGCGGTCGACCTGGCGGGAGAGACAAAGGATCCGGGGCGGAACATTCCCTTTGCCGTTATCGGCTCCGTCCTGGTGGGCAGTCTCCTTTACATGGGGCTTGAGGCGGCCTTTCTCCTCTCCGTCGATCCGGGAGCCCTTGCGAAGAAGGGTTGGAGGGGGCTCAGCTTCCCGGGGGTCACCGGTCCCTTCGCGGCCCTGGCCGTCTCCCTGGGAGCCCTCTGGTGGGGAATGGTTCTCTATGCCGACGCCCTGGTCTCGCCGGCCGGAACCGCCTTCATCTACCTGACCTCGGCCGCCCGCATCGCCATGGCCCAGGGGGAGACGGGAAGCGCACCCCGTCTCCTGTCCCGGATCAACCGACAGGGAGTTCCCTGGGCCGGGCTTCTCCTGGCCTGGATCCTGGGATCCCTGTTCTTCTTCCCCTTTCCTTCGTGGCACCGCCTCGTGGCCTACATCTCCTCTGTCACCGTCCTGTCCTACTGCCTGGGTCCGGTCATCCTTCTCCAGCTCAGGCAGGCGATGCCGGACCTTCCGCGCCCCTTCCGTCTCTGGAAGGCTGACATCCTGGCTCCCCTTTCCTTCGTGGTCTCGAACTGGATCGTCTTCTGGTCCGGCCTCGCCACCCTCAGATTCACCCTCTTCGCCCTCCTTCTCGTCCTTCTGGGGACCCTCTTCGGGCGGCTTCTCTCCGGAAGGAAAAAAGGTGCCTCCCTGAGGGAGGAATGGGGACTCTCCCACAGCTGGTGGGTCCTCCCCTATTTCGGGGGAATGTGGATCCTGTCGGAGCTCGGGCCACGGAGTCTGGGAGGCCGGGGAGTCCTGTCCTTCTTTGCCGACATGGGATTGGTGGCGCTCCTTTCCCTCCTGGTGCTCCGGCTGGCCCTCCGGGCCACCGTTCCCGACTCGGAGATCGTCCGCTACATGCGGGAGCTTTCGGAGGGGCCGCCCTCCGGTCCCTGAACCCCCTCCGCCCTCCCGAAGGACAAGGCCCAAGTCCCCGACAGGACCCTACCTTATGCCTCACCCAAGTCGCTTTCCCCGGGAGGCGATCTCCGATTGGTTGACAGAATCCGGAAGCTTTGCCACGCTTCCGGAAAGACACGAATCGTGCTTCTTCCAGAGGAGGCTCCTATGAATTCTGGAAACAGGGGAGGGGAGGCCTTCGGCCATCCGGGGGCGCCTCCCCGCTGGACATCAAGCCGCAAGGACGGAATCGGAACGGCCTACAATACGGCCTCAAACCTCTGGTACACCCTCTCCCACGGGATCGTGAACGAGGTCTACTATCCGACGGTGGACCGCCCCCAGATCCGGGACCTGGAATTTCTTGTCACTGACGGAACCTTCGTTCATGAGGAGCGCCGGAGCCTTCGCCACGATCTTTCCTTTTTCGGAGAGACCGAGGCTCCGGGCTACCGGCTCGTCTCCTCCGACCCCGAAGGGAGATACCGAATCGTCAAGGAGGTGATGGGGGACCCCCATCTGCCCTGCCTCCTGATTCGCGTCCGGCTTGAGGCCGATCCGGCCCTGGCCGACCTTCTCCGGCTCTTCGTCGTGGTCGAGCCCCATCTCGACGTGGGGGGGGCCGGCAACACGCTGTGCCGCTTCTCCCATGCCGGAAAGACCGGACTTCTGGGCTGGAAGAACGGCGTCTACATGGCCCTGGGGGCGAGCATTCCCTTCCGGCACCTCTCCTGCGGGTTCGTGGGGGAAAGCGACGGGGTCACCGACCTTCTCCGCCACCGGACCCTTCGCTGGGAGTTCGACCAGGCCACCGACGGAAATGTGGCGGGAGTGGGGGAGCTGGCGGTGGACGGCTCCCAGGAGTTCACGGTCGGCCTCTCCTTCGGAACGGGACAGCACGGGGCCCTGACCACCCTTTTTCAGTCCCTGGGAATCCACTACATCGAACAGAAGGGGCGCTTCCTCGAGCAGTGGAGCCGGGCCACGGACAAGATCCTTCCCCTGGGGGTCCACGGAGGAGACGGGGGACGGCTCTACCGGATCAGCCACAACATTCTCCGCTCCCATGAGGACAAGCTTTATCCCGGGGCGATCATCGCCTCCCAGAGCATTCCGTGGGGCGACTTCCACGACGACCAGGCGGGTCTGGGAGGATACCACCTCGTCTGGACCCGGGACCTCTGCCACAGCGCCCTGGGCCTCCTGGCCTGCGGCGATGCCGAAAGCCCCTACCGGGCCCTGGTCTATCTTGCGGCCAGCCAGCTTCCCGACGGGGGATTCCACCAGAACTTCTGGGTGGACGGATCCCCCTACTGGACGGGAATCCAGCTCGACGGGGTGGCCCATCCGGTCATCCTGGCCTGGAGGCTCTTCCGGGAGAACGGCCTCAAGGCCTTCGATCCCTACCCCCTGGTCCTCTCGGCCGCCTCCTACCTCGTGCGCCATGGCCCCTCCACCCAGCAGGACCGGTGGGAGGAGGCCCGGGGCTATTCTCCCTCGACCTTTGCGGCGATGATTGCGGCCCTGGTCTGTGCCGGCCTCTGGGCCCAGAACCGGGGAGACCAGGCGGAGGGCCAGTTTTTCCTCGATTATGCGGACTTTCTCGAGAGCCGTCTCGACAGCTGGACGACCACCCGGTCAGGGTCGCTCGTGCCGGGGATCTCCCGCCACTACGTCCGGATCCTCCCCACGGTGGCGGGGGATCCCTCTCCGGTGGAAGAGGTCGACCAGGCGTGGATCGAGCTCGCGAACCAGCCTCCGGGGCTCCCGTTCCGCTATCCGGCCCGGGAGATTGTCGACGGAGGGTTTCTGGATCTTGTCCGGTACGGGATCCGCCGGGCCGACGATCCCCTGGTGGTCGACTCGGTCAAG
>JAJZGM010000115.1 GCA_021828525.1 Nitrospirota bacterium
CGCCGGATTTGGGAGTCAAGGTTGCCGGAAGGGAACCGGGATTTTGAGGGTCTCGCAAAAGCGCTCCCCGAAGAAGAAAGACAAGGCCTGACGGATTTTCTCAAGACGAGGCGGACTCTCGGTCCTAGCTTGGGAGGTCTGACCCCTGATCCCTTCCCCCTCTGTCCAGAGCCGACGGTTCAGGATCCCACCCGGCCCGGGATGTCAGGCGAAGACGACCGTCTTGTTCCCGTGGATCACGACCCGGTCCTCCACATGGTAGCGGAGCCCCCGCGCCAGGACCATTTTTTCGACATCCCGCCCGAGCCGTGCCATCTCCTCGGGAGAATCTCCGTGATCGACCCGGATCACGTCCTGGTCGATGATCGGCCCAGCGTCGAGTTCGGCGCTGACATAGTGGCAGGTGGCCCCGATGAGCTTGACCCCGCGCTCATAGGCCTGGTGGTAGGGGCGGGAGCCCACGAAGGATGGCAGGAAGCTGTGGTGGATGTTGATGATCTGTCCCGGGTAGCGTTCGCAGAGGAAGGGAGGGAGGATCCGCATGTAGCGGGCCAGGACCATGATCTCCCCCCGGACCTCCTCGTAAATCCTTGCAATGTCCCCGAAGGGGGCCAGGCCCGCCTCCGGGGAGACCGGGACGAGGTGGAAGGGAACCCCGTGCCAGGACACGAATGACTCAAGGTCGGGGTGGTTCGAGACGACCGCCACGATCTCGATGTTCAGCTCCCCCGTCCGCCATCGGTGAAAGAGATCGGAGAGGCAGTGGTCCTGACGGCTCACGAGGATCACCGCCCTCTTTTTGACCCGGCTCTCGGACAGGGACCAGGTCAGACCGAACTTTTTCTCAAGGGGGCCGATGAGACGGGGAAAGTCTTCGATCGAAAAGTCGAGAGACTCGGAGAGGATCGCCTGCCTCATGAAGAACCATCCTGATCCGGCATCGGCGTGGTAGTTCGCCTCGGTGATCCAGCCGCCGTGGCCGGCTAGGAACCCCGTCACGGCGGCGATGATCCCGACCTTGTCGGGACAGGACATGGTGAGGATCAGGGTTTCGGCCACGGAAGACCTCCTTTCTTTGTGGAGTGCGGGGGGAGTCCTCGGGATCCTTCCCTCTGGCAGGAGGCCCGACTCCCGGGTATTATCCAACAAACGGGGCCCGGAAGATAAGGAGGGTCCCCCGGGAGAGGGTTCGCTTTTAAGGTTCCGGGAGAGGGTTCGTTGACCCTTTGACCGGAGGGAGGGAGAGATGAGCGTCAAAGTCTACGGCTGCGGCCATGTCGCGATCGAGGTCGACGACCTCGACCGGGCCGTCGCCTTCTATCAGGATGTCTTCGGTCTCGAACGGCTCCGCGAAGGGGAGGGAGACGCCTTTTTCAAGCTGGGGGAGCACCAGTTTCTGGCCGTCTTCCGGGTCGATCAGCTCCGGCCCGACCGGATGAAGCATTTTTCCCTGATCGTCCGGGACGAGGCGCAGCTTCAAGAGGTCCGGGAGAAGGTCACGAAAAAATACGGCCTGACGCTTGAGCCCCGCTTCCGGTGCGACTTCCGGGATCCCTTCGGAAACCGGATCCAGGTGGTGGATCTCCACGACGAATCGATGGTCTGGCTCCTGCCCTACCGGGAGGTCCAGGAGGCCGGCATCTCCTTTTCCGAATGACCGGGGCCGGGCCCAAAAAAAGGCCCCCGAAAGGGGGCCTGGAATTGGGCCATAAGGGGTCTGGCCCCTCTCTCCCTGGAGAAACCCGGCTTCTCTCCGGGGGCCATGCATCCCCCGGGAGGATCCCGGTTTCGTCCAAGGCTCATCTCTTTAAAAGGGAGCGGGAGGTGGCATTCACCCCCGCCCGGACTCCCAAGGTCCCCGACCTTCCGCGATTTGGGCGTCAGGGACTCTCCCTCTTGTCCAGAGCCCGTCCGTCAGGAGGGCCGGAGAAGAGAGATATGCCAAATGAAAAGCAATCCCCGTGCCACACATCGACCTTCAGGACTGACCGACCCCTCGCGGACCGGAGAGAGGGAGGAACCCTCCGGATTCGTGTCTATTTTCTTTACACTTGTTAAGGTTTTTTGACAGAAAAATCGGACAGGAAGAAAGAGGCCTCCCGGTCCGAAGGGAAGGATCTCACCGGGAGGAAGAGAGCCGGAAAAGACCGTTTTCCACGGCCTCCCGGGAGGCCTCCGCCATGGCTCTTCGAGTCTTTCCCTCGGGGAAGACGGGGGGCGAGAGATAAACCCGGACCACCACTCGGGGTTCCCGGAGGGTTCGTCCGAAGGAGCGGAAGAAGGACTCGTCTCCCGTGTAGGAGACCGAGGTGAGCTGGAGGCCGCCGGGGGTTTCATAGCGGATCGAGACCGGAAGGGCAGGGCTTCCGGTTTCGGTGCAGAGGTCGAAGACCCCGGTCTTGAAGGGGAGCAGACGGTCTCCTGTCGTGGTCGCCCCCTCGGGGAAGACAGTGATGGGGATTTTTCTGTCGAGCGATTTGCGGGAGGCGGACAGGGTCTCCCGGAAGGAGGAGAGAGAGTTCCGGCCGATGAAGATCGTGCCCGCCTCCCGGGCCATCGGCCCCACCACCGGCCATCGGGCGATCTCCTCCTTGGCGATGAAACAGGTGGAGAAGAGGCTCCGGAGAACCAGGATGTCAAGCCAGGAGATATGGTTCGCCACGATCAGGAAGGCGGTGGCAGAGGGCCGCTCCCCCGATGCCCGGACCTCGATTCCCAGGATCTTAAGGGAGGTCTCGAACCATCGGGAGAGGGGGTCCGTCCTTTCCGGATCGGGAGCCTTGTCGAGGGAGAAGATGTGGCGGAAGTGCCAGAGGGAGCGGAGGACCCGGGCTATGCGGACAAAGACCGGTGTCGCCTCGGAGGAGGCGGTGAGGGAGGGGGCATTGTCGAAGGACATGGCAGTCATGCTGTCTCCTTGAGGGTTGGGTCCCGGGCCGGATCCGGAGGGTGAGAGCCGGGCTTTTTCTCTCCCCTCCTCTCTTTCCGGAGGCAATCTCCTGACGCTCATGGGGGTCAGTACTCCAGCGTCACACCCGTCTCGGCCCCGAAATAGCTGGTGATGGAGGAGGGCTCCAGAAACTGCCGGGTTCCCGCCGAAAGGGTGTTGGTCGACTGGGCGAAGGCCCAGTAGCTGTAGTTTCCCGTCAGGTAGAGTCCGAGATGGGGGGTGAAGAGATAGCGGACCCCCGCCAGGCCGTGGAGGTTCCAGGCCGATCCTAGGTTAAAGGTTCCGGCGGGGATCGGCTCGCCCGCCGAGGGAGTGACCGCCATGGAAGGCGAGAGGCCGCTCCGGTACCCTCCTTCCTCGAAGATGGTCCACCCCGTTCCCGGCAGGGGAGTCTGGTTGTAGAAGGACCCTCCCAGGTAGGGAATCTGGTAGTTCTCCTCGTAGCCCCCCGACTGGGCGGGGGTCATCCAGATCTGCTGGTGGAATCCCCAGGAGGCCCAGACCCCCAGGGAGTCGGCGGCGGTGTTCAGGAGCAGAAGCCCCAGGTGGAGCGAGCTCTGGAAGACGGTTTCGGCCATGGGGATCTGGATGGGGGCCCCCGTGAAGATGTCGGAGCCGGTGTAGCGCCCGGTGAAGGAGGCCATGTAGGAGAGGTCGGCCCCCAGGATCACCGGCCCCCAGTAGGAGAGGGTCCGGAGATGGCCCGTGAGAAGGCCCGCGTTGTCCCCGTCCCCCGCCGACTCCCGGTAGTACCAGTCCTGGGTTCCGATCCCCAGGTCGAGCTCGTTCGGAACGGTTTGGGGGTTGTCGGAGATCAGGGCCGGGGTCGTGGCCAGGGCGGCTCCAGGGTCCCGGGCCAAAAGACTCAGAGCGGCAAAAAAAAGACAGGAGACAAGAAGGCTCCTGGTTTGCAGGCCTCCAGTCTTTCCGGTCGGGATGAGGCACCGTTTCACCGGTTACGCCCCCGAAAGTTCGGCCGGAAAGAGAATCGTCCGGAGGGTCGAAAGAAGTGTCTCGCACTCCTCCTCCGAGCCCACGGTGATCCGTAAAAACTCCGAAATTCTGGGCCGGTCGAAATGGCGGACGAGGATTCCCCGTTCCCGGAGCTCCGAGAGAAGGGTTTTGGCGTGGCGCTCCGGATGGCGGACGAAGAGGAAGTTCGCGGCAGAAGGGAGGACCTCGAAGCCCAGGGAGGCAAGACCCTTTGCCAGGGCCTCCCGGCTCTCTATGATCCGGCTCCGCATCCTGTCAAAGTGCTCCCGGTCGGAGAGGGCCGCCGCCCCGCCCGCGATGGCCAGACGGTCGAGGGGGTAGCTGTTGAAGCTGTTTCGGACCCGCTCCAGGGCCTCGACAAGGTCCGGGTGGCCCACGGCGAACCCGACCCTGAGGCCGGCAAGCGCCCGGGACTTGGAGAGGGTCTGGACCACCAGGAGGTTGGGATGGCGCGCGGTCAGCGGGATTGCGCTCTCCCCTCCGAAGTCGATGTAGGCCTCGTCGACCACCACCACAGAATCGGGGGTGTGCCGGGCGAGCCACTCGATCTCGGAGAGGGAGAGAAGGCAGCCGGTGGGGGCGTTGGGGTTGGGGAGGATCACCCCCCCGTTCGGAACCCGGTAGTCCTCGACCCGGATCCCAAAGCCCTCCGTCAGGGGAACGGTGCGATAGACGATGCCATACAGGGCACAGTAGACCGGATAAAAGCTGTAAGTCACGTCGGGAAAGAGGAGGGGCCGGTTTTGCTTTAAAAGGGCGCAGAAGGCATGGGCCAGGATCTCGTCGGAGCCGTTTCCGGCGAAGAC
>JAJZGM010000116.1 GCA_021828525.1 Nitrospirota bacterium
CCTCCACATTCTGAGAAAATTCGGAGAGCTCCGGGAAGAAATCGAGCGGGAGTGGCCCCGGGAGGCGTCCCCGGAAGCGAAGCGGGAGGCCTACGGCAAGGCCCTCGAACGGGCCTATGAAACCTTCCTGACGCGAACGGCCCAGGAGGAGGCGCTCTTCAAGGTCTTCCGCCAGAACCCCTCGGGCGTCAACGTGGCGTTCCATCCGGAAGGCATCGGGAAAAAAAACTAGGCGGGCCCGTTCTGATGACGGGGTCCGCGAAAAAGACAACAAGCGAAGGAGGACAGGGATGAAGATGATTCGGGCCATCGTGCGGCCGGAGAAGGAAAACGACGTGGTTCTGGCGCTCGAGGCCAAAGGATTTCCCGCGATGACGAAAACCAACGTCTTCGGGCGGGGGAAGCAGAAGGGGATCAAGGTCGGCCCGATCCACTACGACGAACTCCCGAAGGTCATGCTCATGATCGTGGCCAAGGATGCGGAGGTGCCGGTGATCGTCGAGGTGATCCGGAATGCCGCCCATGTGGGATACGAGGGAGACGGAAAGGTCTTCGTCTCTCCGGTGAGCGAGGCCTACACCATCAGGACCGGGGAAAAGACCGAGTAATCGGTTCCGGGGAAGGGAGAAAACGATGCTTCTCGAAATTACGGCCATCATCCGAAGGGACAAGGTCGCGCCGACCATGCGGGCCCTCGACGCCATAGGCCTGGGATCCATGACGATCACGACTGTCAGCGGGCGGGGACTCCAGGGGGGCAACGTCATGACCGATATCGACCGGGAGGTCCCGGCCGAATACGAATCCGTCTCGAAGATCACCCGGAACCTGACGCCCGCCTCCTTCGCCCTGGTGCACTCGCTCACGCGCCCGGTCTTCTGGATCCCGAAGCGCATGCTCCAGGTCGTCATCCCGTCCGCCATGAAGGACGAGGTCGTCGACCTGATCATGAGTGTCAACAGGACCGGTTGGATGGGCGACGGGAAGGTGTTCGTGTCGCCCCTGGAGGAAAGCCTCCGGATCCGGACCGGTGAACGGGGACTCGCCTCCATCTGACATTATTGTCGCTTTGAGGTCAGTTTTGCCCGGCCGTCCCCGCTTTCCAAGAGGAGTGTCGGGACGAGTGGTTGTCGGTGTTTGCTTTTCTTATCTGGCATTTCATTTGCTTGTCCACTCATGAATGTCAGGAGAGAGAGGGAACGATGCGAACGATCGCACTCATACAAAAAGACACAAGTCGCCACGGGGAGATCGTCCGGGAACTCAGCTCCATGGGAGTGGATCGTGTTTCGGTGCTCTCCCTGGACGCCTTCCTCGCCCAGGCGGGATCTCTCGACGTGGACGGAATCCTCCTCGACCGGGGGGAGTCCCTCGGGACCTTTTTCCAGATCGTCCAGAGCGTGGGAGCCGGTCCGCCCATTCCGATCATTCTTTTGATGGAGCGGCGTGACGCGCAAGGGAAGGATTGCCTGACCGGGGTCATGCTTCAGCCCTTCTGCGACCTCCGGTTCGCCTCCCTGCTCAAGGAGGCGGTCTTCCACATCCGGGATTTCTGCACCGTCTGCGAGGAAAACCAGAAGCTGAAAGACGAAATCTTCGAGCGCAAAATCATCGAGCGGGCGAAATGGGTGCTTGTGAAGCAGGAGGGGATAACCGAAGATCGCGCCTACCGGAGGATCCGTGCCGAGAGCATGAAGCGGAGGCTGTCCATGAAGAGCGTGGCCCTGGACATTCTCAAGGGAGACCTCGAAGGATCGGGAGAGGGCCCGGCCTTCGAAATTGCGGGTTGGGAACTCCGATCCGGCCCGAAACCCTGAAGGAGGATCGATGGATCTGAAGGAACTGGAGGGGCGCTACCGGAAGCTTGCCCGGCAGGCGGCGGAGACGGCGATGGAGCTTCACGATCTCACGGAGGAACTTCCGGGGGCCTATCAGCGCATCGAGGAGGTGGCCCAGAAGGCTGTGGCCAAGCATCGGGAATGGGCCGAGGCCAAGGAGGCGTTCGAACGGGCCAGCGCCTCCTGAGAGACGCCGGCTATTTGCCCTGGAGGGAGGAGGCAGGATGGACGAAGGGACGCACACACAGCCGGTCGGCCCCGTCTTCGTGGATACGACCCTTCGCGACGGTGGCCAGTCCCCGGGGGTTTTCTTCGACCGCCCCACAAAGATGGCCGTGGTGACGACGCTCTCCAGGATCGGGGTCAGGGAGATCGAGGTGGGGTCCCCCTGTCTGGGAGAAGGGGAGATCGAGGATCTGAAGGTCCTTTTGTCTCTTCCGGTCCCGGCCGAGCTTTTTCCGTGGCTCAGGCCCGTCGAGGAGGATTTCGAGGCCGCCCTGAGACTGGGTTTCCGGCGGGTCCACCTCTCCTTTCCAACCTCCGATCTCCACATGGCCGTTGTCCGGGGGATGGGCCGGGAGGAAACGCTTGAGCGGGCCCGGAGGGCGGTCCGGAGAATGGTCGGGGAGGGATGCCGTGTCTCGGTCGGTCTCGAGGATGCCTCCCGGGCGGAGATGGAATTTCTCAAGGACCTCGTGATGGCTGTCCGGGAGGCGGGCGGAATTCGTGTCCGGTATTGCGACACCGTCGGCCGTCACCATCCCCTGGAGATTTATGAGCGGATATCCGTCCTGGCCTCCTGCGGCCTGCCGGTCGAGATCCACTGCCACAACGACCTGGGGCTGGCAACGGCCAACACCGTCTCGGCCTTCCACGCCGGGGCGACCTATCTCTCGACGACGGTCACCGGGGTCGGAGAACGGGCCGGAAATGCGGTCATGGAGGAGGTGGCCTTTGCCCTGGCCTTCTCGGGAAAGGGGCTGGAGACCGGTATCGACTTTCCGGGACTGGCCCATATCTCGAGGTGGCTCTATGCGGCGATCGGTCGCACCCTCTCCCCCTACCGTCCCGTCGTGGGCTCCCGCATCTTCCACCACTCCTCGGGGATCCATGTGGACGGCGTCATCAAGGAGCCGGCAAACTATGAACTCTTCCCGCCGGAACTCGTGGGGCTCAAACGAAAGATCGTGGTGACCCACCAGACGGGCCGCTCCGGCATCCGCAATGTCCTCGAGCGGATGGGCTACCGGCCCCCTCCCGAAATCCTGGACCGGCTTGTCCCGATCATCCGGGCGGAGGGGTGGAAGCTGAAGGGAATCGTTCCGGCCCAGACCATTCTCAACCACTTCATGGCGATCATCGAGTCCGGCCAGGGAAGCTCTCCCGTGAGGCAGGGGTCATGAGCCCTGCCGAAACCCTGGCCGCCCGCCAGATGACTCTTCCTGGCTGGACCCCGGACAACCAGGAGAGGCTCGGGAAGAGCCGGGTCTTTCTGGCCGGGATCGGGGGTGTGGGGGGTGTCGTGGCCCAGTATCTCGCGATGGCCGGCGTGGGAGAACTGACCCTGGTCCACGAGGGGGTTCTCGAGATTCCCGACCTGAACCGGCAGACCCTCATGGAGCTCGCGGGACTTGGGAAAAGCCGCGTGGGCCTGGCCTCCGAACGGCTCGCCAGGCAGGTTCCCACTTGCCGGATCACGGCCATCGACGCCCGGGTTTCGGGCTGGATGGATCCCCTTGCGGCCTCCGCCGACCTTCTTGTCGATGCCCGGACGAACTTCGAGGAGCGTTTCCTCCTGGCCCGGATGGCGCGCAAGGCCGGAAAGCCTCTGGTCTTTGCCGCGATGAACGGGATGGAGGGAATGGTGGTGCCCCTCAGGCCCGGGAGTGGGCCCTGTCTTGAATGCCTGTTCCCCGAGGGGGATCCGGCCTGGGATCCCCTGGGTTTTCCGGTTCTGGGAGCCGTGTCGGGCGCGGTCGGGGCCATGGCGTCTGTCCTGGCCATACGGATCCTTTCCGGATACGGGGGGGTTCCCCTGTCCCGGATGACCGTTTTCGAGGGAATGGATCTGTCGACCCGTTCCTTCCGTATTCTGAAAAACGGCCGATGTGCGACCTGCCGGGAGGGAGCGGTCCCGCAGGAGGCCGATCCCGTAAAGACATGGAGGCGACAATGAAGGTGAGATCTGTGTCATTCAATCTCAGAACCGCACTCCTGTGCGCAGCACTGGGGATGGCGGCAGTCCTGAAGTCGCCCGCAGGGGCGGAGGCCGGAAAGGCCCCCCTTCACGTGGCCGCCGCCGCAGACCTGATGCCGGTCCTGCCGACCCTGGTCCGGGACTTCACGAAGACGACGGGCATTCCCGTCCGGATCTCCTGGGGCGCCTCCGGGGAGGAGGCCCAGGCCATCCGCCACCGGGCCCCCTACGACCTCTTCCTGGCGGCCGACCGGTCTTATCCGGAGAGGCTGGCCGCCGGCGGTTATCTCCGGAAGGAGAGCCTCCGGACTTATGCGAAGGGACTCCTTGTCCTCTGGATTTCGAAGTCGACCCTGGACCGGGCGCATGAACCCCCGGGAACAGGGCTTCTGTCCCGAAGCTTCATCCGCAGGATAGCGCTGGCCAATCCTAGGCTGGCTCCCTACGGATTGGCGGCGGTCGCCTGTCTTCGTTCGGAAAAGCTCTGGCCCATTCTTCGAAAGAAGGCCGTCTACGGAAACTCCCTGGCCCAGGTCGCCCAGTACCTCCGGACAGGAGTCGCCCAGGCGGGATTCCTCTCCGAGTCCCAGGCGATGGTTCTCGGACGGCTTGTCCAGGGGGATTTCGTCATCCTGTCGCCCCTCTGCTCGCCTTATCTCTCCCAGGAGATGGGGATCGTCACCCGGTCAGGGAACAAACGGGAGGCCAGGGCT
>JAJZGM010000117.1 GCA_021828525.1 Nitrospirota bacterium
CCCGGTGTTTTCCGATCCACTCCCTGATGGCGGAAAGCGTTCCCGGGATCCCGAGTTTCGTCCGGCACACGTGGTCGACGACCGCCTGCTCGAGAAAGAGTCTGACAGCAAGCACCATGACAAGATCGACAGGATGGGCCTGGGACCAGGGGTCGTCATTTTTCCCCGAGCGCCATTTGACATAGCCCAGCCACCCCGGAAGGGCCACCACATGCCGTTCGAGGTAATCGGTCAGCCCATCCCGGGGGATTTCCATTGCATTGATGGCCCCGATCAGGGTGTCCTCCGGATTTTCCGGAAGGGAGGGAAAATCCCTGAAGGCCTCCGAAAGTCCCCAGTAAAGAATTTCCCGGTCATGGACGCAGACAGATCGCCACGACCTGTAGAACCCTCTCTCCCTGTGGGGAAGGTTCCAGGCGGAGACCCCTTCGTCAAGAAAAGCCGAAAGCCATTTGATGAGCAGATGGTCGACCCGGGGAGCCCACTGCCCTCCATCGATGCCATCGATCCATTCAAGAAGGGTCAGGGATGGACCCGGGCGGGGAACGAACTCCACCGAAGGATCGGACCATGACGTTGCCGGAAGCCTGGCCCTCACAGCCTGTCGGCAGGCTTCCCAGAGTCTTTTCAGGTAGGCGGCCTCGGGATCGCCTCCTCTCTCCCCCGCCATCCGGAGGCCATGGACTCTCCGGATTTCGGGGAGAAGATCTTTTCTTAAACGGAAAAAAGCCGGGCGGCCCTCCATGATCACCGGATCAGAGGGAGCGGGAGGATCCCACTCATGGACAAAGTGGGATATGACAAGATCCACCAATCTCCGGGTCTCACCTCCGGAGCTCAGGGAGACTTTTTTCCGGAGTCCCGGATTTTTCAAAAGGAGTACCGATTCGAGATCGATGTATTCCAGGCGTCCCCTTTCGAGAAGATCCTTCCAGTCCCCGACCGGGAAGACCTCTCTGCTCCCGAAAAGCTGGGCGGCCTTGCGGACAGCCTCGAAAAAGGGAAGCTCCTCGAGTTCGTGAAGAGGATTGTGGTGGATGAAGTTGGTCATCCTGTAAACGAAAGACAGGGACTCACCCGCAAGTTCGACATGGGACCTGAGACCGATCCTCTGACCGTCCGTCACGCCCGACAGATCCCATTGGCGAAGGGGGACTCTCTTTATCGTCATTACCTTCCCCCCCCGAGGCCAAAGGTCCCCAGAAGGTCGATCGCCAAAAGAAAGGTCGAAGCCAGCCAAAGCGACCATCCTTCCGACGGGAGAATCTCGGAAGCCAGACACGTATCCTGTTCCGAAAGCCTCTGGACAGGTTCTCCGGAGAAAAGCCCCACCGTCCGTCCGAGGACCAGGACAAAGACGAGGAAGATTCCCACCACCGCGAGAATGGACAGGACCAGGGAGGACTCGGAGACAGCCCGGAGAAGGATCCACTCACCCAGGAACCCCCCCACGACAGGGAGGCTCATCCCCTGAAAAGCCCCGAACAGATAGGCCAGTCGCAGGGGTTCGACACCTGTTCCCTGCCCCGCCAGGCCCTGGAAGGTCCGGTTACGGAAACGCTGGGCGAGGAAGGAGAGGGAGAGACCGGAAAGAGCCGTCGACAGCGGAAGAAGGAGAGCCATAAAAAGCGCCCCTTCGCGTCCCTCCGGGCGGAAGGTCAGAAATCCGGCGAGGAGAAAACCCGTTCCGGCCACCGTCAATCCTTCGGCCATCTCCTCCACGAACAGGGAAATCTTCGCATACAGAAGACCTGTCAGGGCAAGAAGGATTCCTAACCCGGGGAGCATGGGGGAGATCGAAAGGCCCCCTCCCGGAATGGCCCGGAGAATGTGAAAAATCAGAAGGGGAGGCAGACAGACAAACAGGGCCTGGTCCGCCCGCAGGAATCCGGGAGAGAGGACGGTCTCAGTTCTGCGGGGGAAGGGGGCGGGAAGAAGAAGGAGAATCGCTGCGGCCAAAACCAGGAGGAGTTCTGTCAAGGATTGGCGCATGGCCGGGAAGGACAGGGCTCCCAGGGCCAGCACAGCTCCTCCCAGACGGACAGGGAAGAATTTCTGGTAGGCTCCGGGATAGGCCCCTCCCAGAAACAGGACTGAAAAAAGAAGCGACAGGGCAAGAAGGCCTCCGCCAGCGAGGACTCCGGATTGACTCCCCTGAAGAAAGACTCCGGTTCCCAGGGAGAGAACCGCAGGCATGAGAATGGGGGCGGGAGAGCGTCGCTCCTCCAGAGGAAGGGCCGGAAGATAGGCAAGGAATGTCGCGGCCAGAGCCAGGGAAAGCAGGAGACCCTCCCGGGGAAGGGAGTGGCACAGGGTGCAGGAAGAATGAAAGATCAAGAGAAGGAGGAGCAGCACGAAAAAAAGGAAGACCGGTGACAGTGCCCAGAAGAAAGATCCTCCCCTTTTCGAGGAGAGGGCGCGGGAAGCCGGAAAAAAAAGGGGCAAAAAAAGAAGAAAGAAGACAGGAATCGGCAGGGAGAAAATCATCGGGCCGTTCCCCTGCCAGGAAAAAGACCCCGAAGCCGGCAGACCAGCCGGTCTACGGGATCGATCAGGCGGTGAAGGACAAAGAACTCGAGGGTCCCTCGGTTGAGGAAAAACAGGTACAGGGCCTCCTGTCGGGAGAGAAGCCAGGCGGGAAGGACAAGCTCGCCTCTCAGGCCCCGAAGGAGGGCCACCCCCCACCCGGCAATGATCAGGATCGTGATGAGAAGGACGATGGGAGTGAAGAGCACCCATCCGACGCCCCCGGAGGCGAAGAAAAGGGCCCGGGTCTCCGGATCCGGATAGAGAAAGATATTGAAGAGGTGGGCCGCCTTGATATACACAAAGACAAAGGCGACCAGAAAGGCCGTCCAGGGAACGGCGGCGGCAAAGGAATCGAAGAGGCGGGCCCGGGTCAGACTAATCGCAACCTGAGAGACTGTCACCCAGCTGAAAAAGAGAAAGACGACCGTTCCCTCCTCCCTGGAGAGGTGGATTCCTGCCAGTTGGTGGGCTCCCAGAAGGATGACCAGAGGCAGGACGAGCGTCACGAAAGCCACCGGCAGGACCCGGGAGAGGCGAAAGGCTTCCGGGGTCCGGGGTTCGGTCGCGGTCCTTTTGGGAAGTTCGGGTTCCTGGCGGGCGATATGGATTCCCATCCCCGATTCGAGGAAAAGCGTCGCCTTGAAGATCCCGTGGGCGATCAGGTGAAAGACGGCGAGAGAAAAGGCTCCCAGCCCGCATTCCATGGTCATGTATCCCATCTGTCCCATCGTTGAAAATCCCAGCTTCCTCTTAACATCGCTCTGGGTGAGCATGGTCGAGGAGCCGAAAAGGGCCGTGGCAAAACCCACCAGGAATACGACATGCATCGTCAGTGGCGAGTGAGAGAAAAGAAGGGAGGTCCGGTTCATCAGATAGCCCCCCACATTGACGATTCCTGCATGCATGAGGGCCGAGACGGGGGTGGGGGTCTCCATAGTGTCGGGCAGCCAGACATGGAGTGGAAACTGGGCCGACTTGGCCATGCACCCGACAAAGAGGCAGAGGGTCATCGCGACCAGGGATCCCTGGGGAACGAGCTCCGGAGTCTCCCGCAGGATTGAGGCCATCCTCCCGATATCCAGGGTGTGGAAAAGATGTTCCCCCAAAAGAAGTGCCACCAGGAAGAAGCCGTCTCCAAGTCTGTGGATCACGAAGGTCTTGTGGGAGGCCATGACGGAGCGGGTCCGGAACCTGTTGTGGGACATCAAAAGGGAAAGGCCAAGACTCATGAGCTGCCAGAAAAGAAATAGGAGCAGGAGATTTCGGCTGGTCACCAGGAGAAGAAGAACACCGGTCTCGATTCCGATCAGGGCGAAGAAACGTCCATAATTCGGCTCGCCCAGAAGATAGCGCAGGGAGTATGTCTGAACCACCGTGCTGACCCCCGTGATCAGAAGTGACATGATCACGGACAGGCGATCGAGTTCCCAAAAGGGATGCCCGGAAAGTCCGGAAAGAGAAATTGGAAGACCGAAATCGACCGGCCCCTTTGAAACAATCCTCACGAGAAACCAGAGTCCTAAGAGGAAGGCCATGGCGGTGGGGACAAGAGAGAGGAAGGCCCGCCGGGGGGAGCGCCCCGAGGAGAGCCATTCGGCTACGAACAGGACGGACCCTCCCAGGAGGGGAAGGCCGGGAACAAGCAAGGCAAGTTCGTTTTGCATTTGGACTCCCTCCTTTCCCCGGAACCGGTAGGACCGGAATTCCAGAACGCGGGCTGTGCCTTCCCAGTCGTTTCCGCTTTCCGCGAAGGCAGGGACGAAAGAGGTTATCTAGGAGATCAGACAGGATTGGAACGGAAGCTGAGACCGGGGAAAGCCTCCTCGAACGCCGGAGGGAAGGATGAAAATCATCCTTCCCCTCCCGGACAATTCAGAAACGGCGCTCAGAACCCCCGTGAATTGGTCTTCATCTTCTTCAAAAACTCTGCCAGCTTCATGAACGTTTCAGGTGAGGTGTCGCGAACCGAAAGATTGGCATCCTCATGGCCGGACATGGAGCAATAAGCCAGGGTGTAGCAATCGGTTCCCCCACGGATGATCTTGAGTGCCAGATTCGCCTGATGGCAATGGACTCCCACGAAGAGGCAGGCGTCGATCTTGTTGTGCCAGATGGTCAGGTTCGGGTGGTTCGGATTGATCTCCGTTTCGGGGTCGATCTTCGGGTATTTCGGCCGGTAGTCCGACATAGGGATGATCCGCACGCCGCCATCGAT
>JAJZGM010000118.1 GCA_021828525.1 Nitrospirota bacterium
AAAGATATCCGACCGCCTTCATCGCAAAAAGGTAGAACCGCGGACCCGCTTCGTACTCCGCAAACGGGGCGTCTTCGGGAGAGACATCCTCGAATCGTCCGGGAAGTCCCAACCGGCCGGCCATGATCGCAGCCGCCCGCTCCGCGAGAGGAAGCGCCTCCCGGAGGCGCCCCTTGTAGAAAAGAACCTTGTAGAACCCGATCACCACCGGGAGGTGGGTTCCATAGAGCCGGTCGGCCTCCTGAAGGAATCCCAGGGCCCGGGAGGTCTCGCCCCAGGAACGGGCGGCCTTCCCGAGAAGCTCCATCGCCGCTTCGGGCGCCGGCGGAAAAAGACCGGCGGAGAGCTCATCCCAGCGGGTTGCATCGGTCTGGCCCGACCCTTCGACCGCCCTGGCATCCGACATCCTAGCGTCCGGACTCTTTTTTCGAGCATCCCCCCTCGGGGGCGGCGGGTCCGCCCTCCACGTTGAAGGAGGTTCCGCACCCGCAGGAGCTGACCGCGTTCGGGTTCCGGAACACGAGCTGGGTGTTCATCATGTTGTCCTCGAAGTCGATCTCGGAGCCATCGACATAGGGAAGGCACTCCTCGGGAATGTGCAGGGCGAATCCCGGGCCGGGGAAGACCTTGTCCGTCGGGAGGGCGCTCTCGGCCAGCTCCATGTCGTAGGAGAGGCCCGAACAGCCTCCCGGTTTCACGATCAGCCGGATTCCGGACCGGTCGGTTCCCCCGTTGAATCGGATCATGCGGCGGAGGAAGACCCCCGCCTTGTCACTCACTGTCACACCCACGCCTCTTCTCCTTTGTCCTTTGTCGTCCCGGGTCATTTTCCGTGAAGCTTCACCTTCCGGGCCATGAGCGTCTCCCGATCCTCCACATAGGCTGGGTCGGGAATGCAGGTCTCTTCGATCGGACAGACGGCCGTGCATTGCGCCTCGTCGAAAAAGCCCACGCATTCGGTGCAGAGGTCCGGATCGATCTGGAAGAGACCGTCGTCCGTCCCGCTGATCGCCGCGTTGGGACATTCTGGCTCGCAGGCCGAACACCCCGTGCAGTGATCCATGACGATCGTGTAGGCCATGGGTTCCTCCTAACCGATCACGGTGAGCGGGATCTGTCCGGGGCCTGTCAGCGCCCCGGACCGGATTTTCGTCTGCCCGCCGGATGCCTTCGGCGTGATCCGTCCCGCACGGACCCCCTCCGTGTATTCTCCGAAATACTTGAGCAGGGACGGCTTGATCGACTGGTAGGCATAGGCGTCGACCGCCGCGATGCCGGCCTCCTCGAGCGTCTTCTTCGGACATCCCCCGACCTTGGCCACCATGACCGCCACGCAATCGGAGAGCGCCTCGGTGATCCGGGTGAGGGAGTCCTCCTCCCCGAATCCGCCCTCGCAGTAGAGATCGACCCGCCGATGGCCGATGAACTTGGCCTCGCCCGCCGTCACCTCGTAAACCTGGAACTCGCGGGCGTGGCCGAAGTGCTGGTTGACCATCCCCTCTCCCTGGGTCGCCACCGCCACAAGAATCGGCGGCGCCTCCGCAAGTCCCTTCTCCATTCCGAGTCCGGCGAGCATCTCCTTGATCTTCCGTTCTTTTTCGCGAGTCTCCTCGACCTTGTCGCGATAGGCCTCCCGGGCCGTCATGTCGTAAGCGACATCCTTGATTTCGATGGCCTCGATCTTCTCGTTGGTGAACTCGGCGGAGCGGTCCTCGCCCAGAAGCCCCACCGCATCCGCGCGGCACTGGCGGCAATGGCGCATCATGTTCATCTCACCCTCGCAGGAATCCTGGAGGTACTTGAGCTCCTCCGCCGTCGGACCCCGCTGGCCCGTGAGACCGTAGTAGGTCCCGTGCTCGGGTTCGGAGATGAGGGGCATGATGTTGTGGAGGAAGGCCCCCCGCTTTTTCACCTCGCGGTTGACCGCTTTCAGGTGCTCGTCGTTGACCCCCGGAATCATGACCGAATTCACCTTGACCAGGATTTTTCTGGCGGTGAGCATCTCGAGTCCCAGAAGCTGGCGCTCGGAGAGGATCTTCGCGGCGTCCCTCCCTTTCCAGCGCTTCTTGCTGTAGAAGATCCAGGGGTAGATGCGCTCTCCGACCTCGGGGTCGACCATGTTGATGGTCACGGTGACGTGGTCCACGTTGTAGTCCGCGATGCGGTCGACCATGTCCGGAAGGGCCAGGCCGTTGGTCGAGAGGCAGAGCTTGATGTCCGGGGCGGCCTTCGAGATGAGTTCGAAGGTCTTGAAGGTCTTGTCCGGGTTGGCCAGGGAATCTCCGGCTCCGGCGATGCCGACCACCGTCATCTGGTGGATCTCGGAGGCCACGGCCAGCACCTTTTTGGCGGCGAGCTCGGGGGACAGGCGCTCGGAGACCACCCCGGGCCGTGACTCGTTGGAGCAGTCGTACTTCCGGTTGCAGTAGTTGCACTGGATGTTGCATGCCGGCGCCACCGCCACATGCATCCGGGCATAGAAGTGATGGGCTTCTTCGCTGTAGCAGGGATGGTTCTTGACCTTGTCCCACACCTCGGGATCCATGTCGGCGGGTCCGGCCGAGCTTCCGCAGGTCGATTTTTCGGAGCAGCCCGATGCTTCGGCCTCCGGCTCCTGGAGGATCTTCAGAAAATTCTGGTCCTTTGCATCCATTGTTTCCCCCCCTGTCCCCCTCGGGGACACATGCGTTGTCCGGTCCGGTTCAATCTATCCAAACGTCGCCACCTCTTTATATTTGTCGATCATTTCCGTCCCCTGGCGGATCAGCTTCTCGGCCTCTTCCAGGAGCTTCTCGCGGGACGCGAAGCCGAAGCGGTGCACGTCCCTGAGATTCTTGTTCACGACGACCAGGCGGCCGGCGATCAGGACCATCCGGCCAAAGCCTTCGTGAGACATCTTCATCATCGGGGAGACCATCACGCCGGTCCTCTTCTCGATGGAAAGGGCCACGGTGTTGTAGAAGATCTCCAGCCGCCAGAGCACGTCCGGATCGGGATCCCCGATGATGGGGATCGCCCGCCGCGCCTCGGCGTCAAGAATGAAGGGTTTCAGGACCTGCTCGTCGGTCAGCTTGTCCCAGGCTCCGAAGCCGTCATGGGAACGGAACTGCAGGGCCAGGTCCCTGAAAAACGAATCGGTTTTTTCCTCTGTCGTCTCTCCTGCCGTCATGGATTCTCCTGAACCGAAATAGGATTGAAATCGTCGCACTCGTTTCAGGAGCGGATCTTTGGACCCGCTCCCCCGTCAGTCATCGATAAAGTCCGCGTTCTTCTCTCCCTGCTCCCGAAGGATCTTTCGCATCCAGGGAGGCGGCGTCCCGTTCAGGAGGATCCGAAGGCGCTCGAGAAGATCGGCGATCTTTTCCGGCTTTTCCACCTTGACCGGATGGATCTTCTGGGCCACGACCCGCGCCGCCCCCGAACCTCCGATCGCGGCGACATAAAGAATGGCGCATCCCT
Source organism: Nitrospirota bacterium (assembly GCA_021828525.1). Lineage (GTDB taxonomy): Bacteria > Nitrospirota > Leptospirillia > Leptospirillales > Leptospirillaceae > UBA4572. Next base: position 3,460 of record JAJZGM010000118.1, read on the forward strand.
TCAGGGCCTCGATCTTAGGAACCAGCTTGTCCTCGTTTCCGTCCTCGGCCAGGTTCGACTCGAAGGAGGCGACCCCCGACAGCCGGAAGGAGGAGGGATCGAGTTCATAGATGGCGATGTTCTTCGCCCATCCGAAATGGGCGTCGACCGTTTCGAGATCCTGGGTGGCAAAGGCAATCTTCATGGTCTTCTCCCGGTTCTGTGTTCAGGAACGCCTAGCCGTGGAAGCGGACAGGAACGAACTCTTCTTCGGGGTCGGGCCGCCCGGACCCCGGGGCCTCTCCCTCCCGGCACTCCGGATACCAGGTGTCCGGCCGGTTTTCGGGATCGCGCGACCAGACCATGTTCGAGAGCCGGAACAGGGTCTCCATCGCCCCGCGATAGCCTATGAAAAGCCTGTGGGCGGCCCCGAGCCGGTCGAAGATTGGAAATCCCAGCCTGAAGAGCGGAATCCCGAGCCTTTCCGCTCCCTGCCTCCCGTGAGCATGGGTCACGAGGAGCCGGGCTCCCCGTTCTTCGGCCCGGCGCTCGAGAAGTCCTAAATCCCCGATCTCCGTCCTCCCTCCGCCCATATGGGCGTTCAGGGGGGAGTCGGTGGTCGTGACGGCGGCGACGATATCCGCCCCGTTCTCCCAGAAAAAATGGAGCACGTCGTGGAGATGGTCCGGCTCGAGGCCCGCGGCGATCCGGAGCCCTCCCACGTAGAAGTGGGCGTCCAGCATGGCATCCGAGAGGCGGTTCCTCTCCCTCTTGAGCCGCGGGGAATAGTCTTTCCCCGAAAGGTGCCGGAGGGTCACGAGAAACCGGTCGAAGGCGGCCATCCCCATGAGACGGTTCACGACCACGAAGGGGACCCCGCATTTCTTAAGAAGAGCCTCCCCTGCGCTCCGGAGCGATTCGCCCAGGACAATCGTGTGGGCGGAGGCCCCCATCCGCCGGATTTCCTGGAGGGTCGTGCCGCCCATCGAGACCGGCTCGAAGGTCTCCGGAACGATCCCGTCGAGCGACCGGGAGAGGTCCGGAAGAAAGATCGGGTCGAGGCCGAAGGACTCCAGGATCTCCCGGAGATGGTCGAGATCGGCCACCGTCAGATGGGAGCCGGCCAGGACGTTCACCTGGTTCGGGACGATGGCCGGAGAGGACTCCACAAGCTCCTCGATCGTCCGGACCATCGCGGCCCGGAAGCCGTCCTCGTGGGAGCCGCGGAAGTCCGGGGTCGAGACCGCCACCACCGGGATC
>JAJZGM010000119.1 GCA_021828525.1 Nitrospirota bacterium
TTCCGGAGGGTGGGGCGCTTGAGCCCGGCCAGGTCGTCGGAGTCCTCTCCGGGCCTTTTTTAGACCTCCTTTCGGGGGAGAGACTCTCCCTCAATCTTCTCAAGCATCTGTCCGCGATTGCGACCATCACCCGGCGCTATGTGGAGGCCGCAATCGCGGCCCGTCCCTCAGGAATGCGGCCCCTTCGGATTACTGAAACCCGCAAGACCCTTCCTGGCCTTCGTCTTTTCCAGAAATATGCCGTTCGAATGGGCGGCGGGGTCCCCCACCGCTCCTCCCTCTCCTCCGGGATCCTGATCAAGGACAACCACATCGTGGGGGTCGGTTCGGTCACCAGGGCCGTTCGACTCGCCCGGGAGCGGGCCCCCCATCCCTACCGGATCGAAATCGAGGTCGACACTCCCGCGCAGGCCCTCGAGGCCATCGCCGAGGGGGCGGAGATCCTGCTCCTCGACAACATGAGCGTACCCGTGATGGCCGATCTTGTTCCCCGACTCCGGGAGAAGAATCCCGATATCCTCCTCGAGGTCTCCGGGGGGCTGACCCTGGAGAAGGTCCGGGAGATTTCAGGGCTCGACATCGATCTCTGTTCGGTCGGAGCCCTGACCCATTCCCCCGGCGACCTCTCCCTGAGGCTGGACTTTCTCGGGTGAGTGATCCGGACGTCCTGCGGGTCCGGAGGATTTGTTCCGATCCGCCGGTACTCTTCGTCCGGACCCTCTCCTCCACCAGCGATACCCTCCGAAGGTGGGTGTCCGAAGGGAGCGCTCCCCCCCGGGCAACGCTTCTCTGTGCCTTCCAGACCGGGGGACGTGGCCGTCCCGGACACCGATGGCAGTCCCGGAGAGGGGACCTGACGATGAGTCGATGGATTCTTCCCGAAGAGTGTTCCCTCGCCGGGAAGGCCTTCATTCCCCTGGCCGTGGCCGCCGCCTGTCTTGAAACCCTGGACAACCTGCACCTTTCTGGAGCCTTCTGGAAATATCCCAACGACCTCTATGCCCCCCTGTCCCCTGGAAAACCGGGAGGCGACGTCGGAAAGCTCGGGGGGCTCCTGGTCGAACCGGTTCGGAAAATTGGCGGAGAGCCAAAGGGATGGATCGCCGGGATCGGAATCAATATCGGGACCATCCCGCCGGACCCAGCAGGCAGGGATTTCTCCCCCGCCTCCCTTACCGGTCTCGCCGGAGAGGGACGCCCTCTCCCGGGACCCCTCTCCTTGGCAAGACAACTCTCCCAGAGGATCTCCGATATCCTGGAGCATGGATCCCCGGCTGAAATCCGGTCACGGCTTGAAGATCGTCTCCTCTGGAAAAAGCGTTGGGTTGTCTATTCTCTCCACGGAAAAACACACATCGGAAAAATCGAGGGGTTGGGGGACGACGGCGCGCTGCTCGTGACGGGGGACGACGGCAGGTCCTGCCGTCTGGGTCCCGCGGTCAGACACCTTCGTCCTGTCTCTGTTGCGGAGGTCCATCATGGCTGAAGGGGGACGGGGGGTCACAATCAAGGTGGGGCTTTCCCGGATCTCGGTCGCCCTCCATGAGGGTGACCGGATCCTCAGAATGACGACCCTGGCGACCCCCCTGCCTCCGGAAGCCCGGACGGCCCTTTCGGCTTTTTTCGGGACACTCTGGCCCGATCTTTCGTTGAAGACCCTTTCCGCGGTCCTTGTCTGCGTGGTCCCGGATCTTTCGGAAATCGTCTCTTCCCAGTGGGGCGAACGGTCGGGACGACCGCCGGAAATATTCACTCTCTCCGGTGCGCCCTTTGTGGTGGACTACCGTCCCCCGGAGACGTTGGGGGCCGACCGGGCGGCGGCTGTATGGGGGGCTCTGGCCCGGTTCGGGGAGAGTCTTGGGCCGGCCTTCATGGTGGCCGACTTCGGGACCCATACCGTGACAACCGTCCTCTGTCGGGGGCGCCTTCTGGGCGGTGCGATCCTCCCGGGCCTCCCTCTCATGGAGAAAGCCCTGGGGGCGGGGCGTGTCGACCTGGCCAGGGGGATGGGTCTTTTGGGGCGGGACAGCATCGCGGAGGCCCGGGGGGTGGGCCGCTCAACCGTGGAAGGTGTTTTTGCGGGGGTGGTTCTGGGAAGCGTCGAAGCCGTCTCGGGCCTCGAGAGAAGAGCGGAAGAAGAACTGGGGGAACCCCTCCGTATCGTCCTTGCCGGAGGGCTCTCCCGTCTTGTCGCTCCGCTTTTTCCTAAGGAAATTCTGGTCAGTCGTCAGGCTGTTCACTATGGGGCATGGAAATTCCTGGCAGGCAAGTGAGAGGGCTTTCCGGAAACCTGTCGTTCCGGCGCCGGTTTCACGATCAGGTAAACGAGTGCCGACGTCAGCAAAAATCCGAGAAGGCTCAGAAGACCGAAGAGGAGAGGGATGATGGTGTCCATGGCAGACCTCCTTTTATGGGTCTCTTCGGTGGCTCTCCGAAAAAACTTAAGACTATGACGAAAATCATGGTCCGAAGGAAAATCGAAGGCGACAATTTCAGTGAATTTAATATGAATGCCCTGACGGGATCAAGAGCTTGGAAGGGGGGGACGCTCCTTTCAGATTGGTAACAGAGGAGGGGCCGGAGGAAGAGCCTTGGCGGGAGAGAATGAAGAGGACACCTGAAGCTGGGCAAGGCCAGGAGAGGCAACGGGCGGCGGTTTATAGGGGCTTGTCTGAAGGAGCCTGAAGCGCTTTTCGGAAGCGCTTCAGGCCGGGAATCCTTTTAGGCCACCTGATAAATCCTGACCTCCGGTCCCGAATCAAGAAGAGGTTGCAGGGCAACGACGACATCCTTATTGAACAAATCACTCTTCAGGTAGGCCTGTGCATGCTCCACCGAATCAAAACCGTGCAGAACCTGAACATCCTCCTCCCGAACCAGAAGCTCTTTCGATTTTGCTCCGGGGATGGTCGAGAGAAAGGGTTGCTTGAACTTTCTGTAAACTTCAGCGGCAGAAGGCCGATTTTTTTCTTGAATCTTCAATGTGATTTCAAGGTAGGTCATGGTTCCTCCCAGGGAGTGTCCCAAAATCTTGGTGAGGTGCCTTTCAGGAAAGGGCTCTTTCGATTGTCCGCGATCATTCATGCCCTTGGAAAAGGATCTTACCAGAGTCTTTTTTATTTATAAATTGATATAATATATAACATAGTTTTTAAAAATCGATTAATAGGGGAAGAACGCGTTTATGAACCTGGCCCACCTGAAATTTGTAGTTGAGACGGCTGAGCTTAAGTCGTTCAGCCAGGCGGCTGAAAAATGCAATGTGACCCAATCCGCCCTTTCTAACGGTGTGGCGTTAATCGAACAGGAACTGGGAGCAAAATTATTCGAAAGAACCACTCGGAGCGTCACTCTCTCCCCATTCGGGAAAGCCATGATTCCTTTGATCAAATCCCTTCTGGGGGCGGAAACGAATCTGATCCTGCAGGCCAAAAACTATTTGAACCCTGAAAAAGCCCTCATTAAAATCGGGGTCTCTCCTTTGGTGAATGCCGGATTCACCTCCGTTCTCACACAAAGTTTTCGAGACAAAAATCCGGATTATGAAATCGTCCTGTACGAGGAGAACCTTGAGCAATTGCAAAACATGCTCCTATCGGACAGCCTGGATTTTATTTTTGTTCCTCTTATAGCTGAATTTAGTGCCGAATTCGGAAAGATGAAATCCCTTTTCCTTTATGACGAACCGCTTGTTCTCATAACGCAAGACTCTGATCTCCAGGCCTCAGGCTCTGTTTCAGCGAAAATCTTAAGAAATCAGAAATTTGTGATGGTTCCCGACGCCTGTGGCCTGGCAAGAGTCACGCGGGAAATTTTCAAAAAAGCCAAAGTCACTCTTCATGAATACGAGGGGAAGGCCTTTAGTTACAGCGCCCTTGCCGAGTGGGCCCAGAATGGAATCGGTTCGGCGGTTCTTCCCAGAAGTAAGGTGAGCCTCAAAACAAAATCATTGCCATTGGTCGACGCGAGCAATTCGCCGGAGTACATCAGGTTCGTTGCTATTGGCAACACCTCCAGCTACGTACGGTTCAAGGCATTCGTCGAATACATCCGGAAAAAGTCCGGATACCTTGCCAGGGGGCTCGCCTTAGATCAATCTTCCACGATGAAATAAATTTTTTTTCAGAACAAAAATTTCCGATAGGATTGGGGCCGGATTCCTTTCTTCAAAAAGGAGTCAGCTCTGACAGTGATTCTCAAGGGCAGGCGGGTGCAGGAGGAAAATCCCAGAGCCTTCAGTGAATGGCCTGTTCGGGAGGGAGTGGACCTTTGAATCGGGACATGCTAAGATCATTGCGCCAGTTTCACTGGCGGCGATGGGGTTCGCCTTTCCCTGGTCCGTTCGGACAGGGTGATGACTCCTACCATGGGTGGACAGGCACGCGTATGGTGGGAATCGATCCGGACCCTGTCGACAGACAGAGGCCCGGTCCGGGCCCTGCCCCACGGCTTCTCTCCTTCACGTGTTTCAAGTCCCATACGATCAAAGATCATGACATTGATGGCTGGACGGCTTTGCGGTGATAAATCCCGGAGCAAGAGCCCTGCGATCATTGCCGGAGTAATTTTCGATGGCAGACACCCCTGAATCAGGCATCTCCCTTCGTTCATGGAGGATCCTTGTCCCCCTGGCCGGGCTTGTCGGGACCCTCCTGTGGGGCGGATACAT
>JAJZGM010000120.1 GCA_021828525.1 Nitrospirota bacterium
CCCGTAGACCGGATCAAAGCCGACCTGGGCCAGCTCTTCCCTGGCCCGGTCCGTCAAGACAATGGAAATATTCTGGTCCCTGAGCCTTTTGTTGATAGAGGCCAGCTGGATTTCGACGATTTGCATGATCTCGACCATGGTGAGGGGATGGAACAGGATGATTTCATCGATCCGGTTTAAAAATTCCGGACGAAGCGACCGGGCCAGGATCTCCATCACCCGGCGCCGGACCTCCGGCTCGGGGGCTCCGGCCGAATCCCGGATGACATCCGAGGCGATATTCGAGGTCATGATGATGACGGTGTTCTTGAAGTCCACCACCCGGCCCTGTCCGTCGGTGAGCCGCCCGTCGTCCAAAACCTGGAGGAGAACATTGAAGACGTCGGGGTGCGCCTTTTCCATCTCGTCGAGGAGGATGACGGAATAGGGGCGTCGCCGGATCGCCTCGGTCAGCTGTCCCCCCTCCTCGTACCCCACATACCCGGGCGGAGCTCCGATGAGGCGTGCCACAGAATGCTTCTCCATGTATTCCGACATGTCGATGCGGATCATGGCCTGGTCGTTGTCGAAGAGGAATTCGGCCAGGCTCTTGGCAAGCTCCGTCTTCCCGACTCCCGTGGGACCTAAGAAAAAGAAGGATCCGAGGGGCCGGTTCGGATCCTGGATCCCGGCCCTGGCGCGTCGGATCGCATTGGAGACGGCCATGACCGCCTCCTTCTGGCCCACAACCCGCTGGGAGAGTCTCTCCTCCATCTTCAGGAGCTTCTGGAGTTCCCCTTCCATCATTCGGGTCACCGGAATTCCAGTCCAGGTCGAGACCACCTGGGCCACATCCTCCTCCGACACCTCTTCCTTCAGAAGACGGCCCCCGGACTGGCTCTCCCTCTCCATAGCCGTCTGGGCAGTATCGAGGGTCTTCTGGAGAGAGGGAATCGTCCCGTAAGTGATCTGGGAGGCCTTTTCGTACTGGCCTTCCCGCAATGCCGCATCGGCGAGGGTCTTGGCCTGTTCGATCTTTTCCTTGAGCTCCCGGATCTCCTGGATCCGGGTCTTTTCCGCATCCCACTGGGCCTTGAGCGCGGAGAAGCGGGCCTTGAGCCCCTCGAGCTCGTTTTCCACCCTGGCCTTTTTCTCCCGGCTCTCTTCGTCCTCTTCTTTGGAGAGGGCCATCTTTTCGATTTCGAGCTGGCGGATCTTCCGGTCCACCTCATCGAGTTCAAGCGGCATGCTGTCGATCGCCACCCGAAGGCGGCTGCCCGACTCGTCGATCAGGTCAATCGCCTTGTCCGGAAGGAAGCGCCCGGAGATATACCGGTGGGAGAGGACTGCCGCGGCCACGATTGCCGAATCCTTGATCCGGACACCGTGGTGGATTTCATACTTTTCCTTGAGGCCCCGAAGAATGGCGATGGTGTCATCGACTGAAGGCTCTCCCACGAATACCGGCTGGAAGCGCCGCTCGAGAGCCGCATCTTTTTCGATGTACTGGCGGTATTCGTCCAGGGTGGTGGCGCCGATCGCCCGGAGTTCCCCCCGGGCCAGGGCAGGCTTAAGCAGGTTGGAGGCGTCCATGGCCCCCTCCGTGGCTCCGGCCCGGACAATCGTGTGGAGTTCGTCGATGAACAGGATGATCCGGCCCGAAGCTCCGGTGATCTCCTTCAAGACGGCCTTGAGACGCTCCTCGAAGTCACCCCGGTATTTGGCCCCTGCCAGAAGCGCTCCCAGGTCGAGGGAAAAGATTGTCTTGTCCTTGAGTCCCTCGGGAACGTCCCCCGCCACGATCCGGAGGGCAAGCCCCTCCACAATGGCCGTTTTCCCGACTCCCGGATCCCCGATCAGGACGGGGTTGTTCTTCGTCCGTCGTGACAGGACCTGGATCACGCGGCGGATCTCCTCGTCGCGACCGATGACGGGATCGAGCTTGTTCTGGCGGGCAAGCGCTGTCAGGTCCTTCCCGAACTTCTCGAGTGCCTGGTAGCGTTCTTCCGGATTCGGATCGGTGACACGCTGGTTTCCCCGAACCTCGGTGAGGGCCGCCAGGGTTTTCTCCCGGGTCAGCTTGAAGGATTTGAAAATCCGGCTTTCGGGTCCGGTGCTTTCTGTCATGGCCAGGAGGATGTGTTCGGTGCTGACATAATCATCCTTGAAAGGCCGGGTCTCCTCCAGGGCCTTGTCGAGCAGGAAGGAGAGATTGCGCGAGAGATAAGGGCCTCCGGAGCCCCCTTCGACCCGGGGAAGAAGTGCGATCTGCTCGTCCGTCTTCCGCAGGAGTTCTTCGGGGGAGACGTCCATCTTCATGAGTATGGCGGGAACGATTCCCCCTTCCTGCTCCAGCAGGGCCTTGAGAAGATGAAGGGGTTCGACCTCGGTGTTCCCCTTCTGACGGGCCAGGTCGACGGCCTTTTGAAGCGCTTCCTGGGATTTCTGTGTCAGCTTGTTCACATCCATTGTCTGTCCTCCCCTAAAGCCCGGCCGCGGCCGGCCATGAACACGGATCCTGCCTGTGAATCAATGCAGGTCGATATCGATGCAGGACTCGTCCAGAGAGCCCCGGACACGTTTTCTGTACCAGAGAAGCTGATGTCTGAGACGCAGGATGATCTCGATTCCCGCCATGTTGACTCCCAGATCCTTCCTTAAGGCCATGATCATCCGCACGCGTTCGATCATTTCCGGGCTCAGGGCGGTCCCGGACTCTTTGTGTTCAATCTCGACCAGGCCCTCTCTCACGAGAAGGGCGAGTGTCCGCCGGGAGACGGCATAAGTTTCGGAAACCCATTCGACCGGCATGGAACGGCCCGGAACGGGCGGTGTTTTCTTTTCGGCCATCGGTCTTGGCTCCTTCCGCAGCCGGGAAATGTCAGAGTCTCCCGGAATCACCGGGACTTCCAGCGGAAGTCCGGCGGGTAGTGACTGTCGAGCTCACGGATGCAGGACTCGAGCGACGCGGGGACTTGGGGTGGAAGCACCGGGAGGATCTTGACGTACAGATGCCCCCGTTGGTGGTCCACCGGGGGGGCCACTCCCTTCCCTTTCAGACGGAATGTCTGGCCAGCCTTCGTCCCGGGGGGGATTTTCAGACGGGCTTCTCCCTCGAGGGTAGGCACGGTCACTGTTGCTCCGTAGAGCAGTTCGGACAGCTTGACCGGACAGTCTAGAAGAAGATCCGGGCCCTGCCTTCGGAACAGGGGATCCGGAAGGACTTCGTCGATGACCACCCGGATGATCCGGGACCTTGTTCCGGATCCGGCCTGGACTGTAAAGGCCATTCCCTCCTCGATCCCCGCTGGAATCCGGAGGATGACCGATTCGGGTTTTTTGCCCGAAGCCTCCGAAAGAAGAACCGATTTGTCGACCCCAAGAACCGCCTCCCGAAAAGTCAGGGTCAGATGGACTTCGGAGACCATGCTCCCGCCTCCACGACCCATCCCTCCGAAGAGATCCCAGAAATCTCCCGTCCCTTCCTGGGAAAAATCCCCGAAGGGACTTCCTTCCCCCCCTGAAGACGCCGTTCTCCGCTGCCCGGTCCCCCCACCCGCGAGTCCTTCATCGTATTCGGCCCTTTTTGCCTCATCGGACAATGTTTCGTAGGCTTCATTGATCTCCTTGAAACGGAGCTCCGCCTCCTTGTTGTTCGGGTTGACATCCGGGTGATACTGGCGAGCAAGTTTCCGGTAGGCCTTTTTGATCTCCTCCGGAGTGGCCTTGCGAGAGACGCCGAGACGGTCGTAAAAATTCTTTGCCATACCCTATTCTTTTCCCTTCTTCTGGGTCGACGACCCGGATTGGGCCGGGGATTCCTCCTGAAAATAATTGGCTCCCACACGAGGAGCCACGAGGAGATCCTCGAAAATCTCCCGGGAGAGCTCAAGAGCGTTTCGGATCAGGGCACCTTCGGTGGTGACGGGCCCTTCCCGCATCATTGCCAGCCAGGAACGGATTTCTTCCCTTCCGGCGAGGACCAGGGACATGAATCGGACAATCCCCGCCTTTTCCCAGAGGAGATCCTGAATCATTTTCATCGAAACCAGGTCCGGAGGGACAGAGAGCATGGTCCGGGGAATCTCGCGCTCTTCCTGCGGGGGGACCTCGATCCCCTTCTCCCTCCATTCCGGATCTGCGGAGATTCCCCGCACGACCCTGTGGCCCATCACCAGCGCCTCGAGCAGGGAGTTTGAGGCCAGCCTGTTGGCCCCGTGAACGCGGGTGCTCGCGACCTCTCCCACGGCATAGAGTCCGGGAAGGTTCGTCCGTCCCTCCATGTCGGTCTTGATGCCCCCCATCTGAAAATGGGCGGCCGGACGGATCGGGGCCCAGTCACGAGACAGATCGATGCCTAAGGAGAGGCAGTGGCTGTATACCTGCGGGAACCGGCGCTTCAGGTAAGGGGCCGGAAGATGGGTGACCGACAGGTATAAGCCCGATTCGGGATTCGCCCGGGCTTCAAGCCACAAGGCCCGTGAGACGACATCCCGGGGCGCCAGTTCTCCCTCCGGATGGTATCGGAAAAGGATCCGCTCTCCCGCACTGTTGACAACGTGGCCTCCCTCCCCCCGAAGGGCTTCCGTCAGGAGAAAGGGGGATTCCCCTGGCAGGTCGAGAACGGTCGGATGAAACTGGGTAAAGGCCAGCCGTTCGAGAAGGGCGCCGGA
>JAJZGM010000121.1 GCA_021828525.1 Nitrospirota bacterium
CGGGGAGAGGGCCAGTTCCCTCTACCGGGAGGAAAGTCTCCGAAGGATGGGAACGGGAAGCGGGGGAATGGACATGAGCGTCCGAAGGCATGTCGCCTCTCTCGTCATGACCCAGGCCCAGGCCAGAATTTCAGGGGCCCGGGTGGAGGACTACTACTGGCGGAAATACTGGGAAAAGGACCGCAAGGAGGAGTCTCCCTACTCCTTCTACAAGTACCATGTCCTGGTCTCGATCCGGAAGGATCTCTATGAGCGTCTTCTGAGGAAATCCCTGACGGCTGCCAGAGACAGCGAACGGGATCCCCGGACAAAGGCTCTTCTCGACCGGATGCTCAGGGATGAATCTTCCGGTCCATCTGACTGAATCTTGCGAGAGACAATGAGCCCCCCTCCCGAGGAGCGACTGTTGGTCCGATGGAAATTCTCCTGGTTCTCCTTGACCCTATTGTTTCTGATCCTGTTCTCTCCATGGCCGGCTCAGGCCGGGGAAAAATGGTATGAAACAGGACGTTCGGACAAGGTTCCCCAAAGCCGGTATCTGACAGGCCTGGGCTACGGGTCCACTCTGGACCGGGCCCGGAAGGATGCCGCCCGAAACCTTGCCAACCAGATCGATTCCGACATCCGGTCGAACTATGAACAGAAGACCTCCCGCAACAACATGGCGATCTCCCGTTCCACCCGGGACATTCTCGCCGTCCGCACCCACGCAAAGCTCTACGGCCTTAAAAACGTCCGGGGGAAATTTGTTCAGGCCCAGGGGTCTTACGTGGCACTGGTGGCGGTCGACAGGAACGACCTTGTCCGCTACCTCAAGGGCCGAATCCGTACCTCCAGGAAGACGATTTCCTCCCTCCGGGAGGATCTCGGAAACACATCCAATCCCATGCGGCAGATCCACGATCTGTCGGGGATTGTCCGTGCCAAGGAAAAGGCGGCGTTCTTTGACCGGGAGGTGGCAGCCGTGTCGGGGGGAACTCCCTCGAGCCTCTACAATACCCAGCCTGAAATCTCCCGGATAGAAACACTTCTCTCCCGTGACGCGACGGTTTCGGTCTCCATCGTCAATGATTGTGGCCAGATCGACTCCTTTGCCCGTCATGTCCGGGAGGCCGTCGAACAGGACGTGACCCGGATGGGCCTTCTGGTCGTTCCGGCAGGGGGAAGGATCCGGATCACCGGCCATGTCTCCGCCACTCCTTTGCCTCCCAATTTTTCCCGCAGGTACCGCTATTACGTCCTCCGGTATGCCCTCTCGATGTCGGCTCCCGACGGGACGGTCTGGGGAACGGTGGTCCATCAGCGAAAAGTCGCCGGAATCGATCCCGCCCAGGCAGAGCTTCTTGCCTCCCGGACGGTCTCGAAGAAAGGGGTCGGTCCTCTTCTTGACGGATTGAAAAGCCGGCTTTTCCTGGACAAGGGGGATCCCCGCTTTGTTTCCTTCCCAAGGGAGAGCTCCTCAAACAGGTCTTCAGGGGGAGCCGGCTCCCCCTTATCCAGAAATTGCCAGGGATTCGGCGATTGATTGGCCTGGGGGGAACACTTCCCGGATCGGCCAAAGGCCTCCGGGACTCTCCCGGCTGTATCAAAATGAGAAGAAAATCCCGACTTCGCCCGCTCAGCCATGGAGAAGAAGGTGGTTTGACGGCGGCAGGAATCCTCCCGGCATGCGGGAGGCCAACAATGAAAGGAGACTCAATGAAGGAAAAACTTTTATGGGGAGCAATGGGGCTCGTTGCAGGGTCCGCCCTCCTGCTTTCCGGATGCGCCTCCATGTCGAACATTCCCAAGGGACCGGAAGGGTACAAGGTTGTGGCCCGTTCGGATTCGAGCGTTCCGCCGTGGATTAACGGGATCGGCCAATGGAGCCAGAAGAAGAGCCACCGGAGCTCCAAGTGGTTTGCCGCCAGCTCCCCGCTTGAAAATTCCCTGCAGGGAGCCAAGCACGACGCCTACATCCGGGCCCAGAGAAAGGCCTCCGACAGAATCGGGGACCAGAACTGGAGCCTTATCGGCAATTCCGTCAAGCGGGAGCTCAATCCCGATACCCAGACCCTGATGCGCATCAAGGACAACACCAAGACTCAGATACGCCAGACCTCCCAGGGGTGGCTTGTGGGAGGGGAAGAGTACCAGTACTACTGGCTCGAATATCAGCCCAAGCATCCCAACCGTGTCTCGCCCGACAAGCGGACCCTTTACCGGTCCTGGGCTCTGGTGCGGTACAGCCAGCCGAACTGGGAATGCTCGCGCCGGAATTCGCTCAAGCTTCTTCCGATGATCGCGAACAATCTGGGAGGAGAGCTGAATTACAAGAAATTCGATGCGAACCGATTTGCCCAGGTCATCAAGGAGATCTCCGACAAGAATCTCTCCCTGATTCCTGAGAACGTCTGTACCGGAGGCTAGAAAGACTTCCACGGCGGGAAAGGATTCCTCCTTTCCCGCTTTTTTTTTGCCCGTCCCTATCTCCCTCTTTTCTCTGCTTCGCGGATTCCCGTCACGATCGACCCCATCCATTGAAAGATGTTGTTCCGGGAGATCTGCTCCCTCAAAATCTTGTTGCGTCCCTTTCTGATCGAGGCAGGTTCAGCCAGGGAGCGGTCTAGGATGGCCGCGGAGGTGGCTGGATCGAAGGGATCGATCAGGACCGCTTCCTTAAGTCCTTGGGCGGCACCGGTGTACCGGCTCAGGAAGAGAGTTCCGCCTTCGTCCTTCTGGGCCGCCAGATACTCCTTGGCCACAAGGTTCATGCCGTCGTTGGTCGAGGTGACCAGTGCTCCGGCGGCCAACCGGTAGAGCGGTGCCAGGATCCTGTGTTCAACGGTCCGTTCGATGGAGACCACCGGAAACCATCTTCCGGTCTTCCATCGTTCGTTGAAGGTTGTGACGGCCTCCCGGACTTTTTTCTGGTAGCTCTGGTAGGTGGGGTGTCCGGATCGTGTCAGGGGCGCGATCTGGAGGAGGCGGATCCTTCCGACCTTTTCCGGATAGGTCTGAAAAAGGGATTCAAGGATCTGCAGACGTTTCAGAAAGCCCTTGGTGTAATCCATGCGGTCGACCGAGATGAGAAGAACCTCGTCCGGAGAGATTCCCTGTTCGCAAAGGAAAGTCCGGGCCTCGGCCTGTCCCTTTTGGTCGAGGGAGAGCGATTCGAAGCGACCGGGGTCCACTCCGATCGGGTAGTCTCCGACATGGATCCTCCGGTTTCCCTTGACGACGCTGTCCGGAAAGACACTGATGCGGGGATCGGTGCCAAATTCCCGCTCGACCGATTCCAGGAAACGCTCGCGGTAGAGCGCGGTCTGGAATCCGAGAAAATCATAATCCAGAAGTCCATCGAGAAGGACTCTCCGTTCAGGGAGGTGGGTCAGGAATTCCTGCCGGGGCCAGGGGATGTGCCAGAAGAAGGCGATTGGCGGAGGAGGGAAGGAGAGAAGGGACCGGAGCTCCTTCGCGACAAGGGAGAGCTGGTAGTCATGGATCCACAGAACCCCGTTTCCGTGATCTTTCGCCACCCGGGAAATATGTTCTGCAAAGAGACGGTTGACCGCTTCGTATCCCGTAAAATCGCCCGGTCGGGCTCCGACGCGCCCCGGCTCTTCGTGGAAGAGGGGCCATAGCAGGTCGTTTGAGAACCGCTGGTATTCCTCTTGCCGGGAGGGATCCTTGGGTGAAAGGCGATAGAGGGTATAGGAGGCCGGGAACCCGGGCAGAGAGATGGAGAGGGTGGGAGGGCCCGGTGAGTTTTGAAGGGAGATCCAGTCTCCTCCGGTCTGGAGAAGAAGACGATGGAGCGATTGGCTGACTCCGCCGGCCGGATACCGGAGTTTTGGTGGGGATTTTCGGGAGGGACCCTCGCTTTGGGACGGCTGATAGATGACCGGTTCCCGGTGGGTGGCAACGAGGAGTTTCTTTGTTCCGAAATGCTTTCTAAAGCACTCGGAGACGGTCAGGGCATTCCAGTTCCGGGGGGAATTGTCCGGCTTGCTCCGGGTTCGATCGGGACTGGTCAATCATCGCTCCTTCTTTGGAAATGAGTTATAGGTCTGTCTCCGGGACTGAGCGTCCCAGGAGGCCCTCTCCCATCCTGCGAAGATGAGACGGGATTCCTCTCAGGGCGGGAAGAAGAAGGACAAGTCCCATGATCAAAAAGGCATGGTCAATGTCAAGGCGGCTCGAGAGGGCGGGGAATAGGGCCATTCCGGCAAGAATTCCGGTCAGAAAACCCAGGCTCATGACGGTGAGGACCCGGGCCATGAGGCGCGGCGGGGTCATATGCTGGATCAGGGTTTGGGAGAGGGGATTCACCATGGAGACGGCGGCCCCCCAGAGGACAAGAAGAAGAAGTTCCATGGGAAAGGAGGAGGCGCTCCCGATCCCGAAGGAGAGAATGCCGGCTATGGAGAAACCCTTCGCCATGAAGGTCAGGGAGTTTCGGGGCTGAGAGAAGGTCAGGAAGAGGGAGGAGAGAAGCATCCCCACTCCGAAGGCGGAGATCAGGTCACCGAATCCTTCGGCCCCTTTTTTCAGAACCTGGTTTGAGAGAATCAGGAGAAGAATGTTGACCGGTCCCGTCACCAGACCATAGAGGGCCATGAAGAAAAAGGGAGCC
>JAJZGM010000122.1 GCA_021828525.1 Nitrospirota bacterium
CCGTGTCGGTCGTGTCACCGGCGATCCAGAGGTTGGCCAGGGCGGTCCGGGCCTCCGGGCGAAGGGTGCTTTGGCCTGCCCCGAGAACAGGAGTGGCAAAGCGGTCCCGGACAGCCCGGACGCTCTTTATGGAGGCCCGGCTTTTCGGATCGATCTTTTTGACATGTTCGAGGCAGAGCTCTCCTAATTCGTGGTCGGAGAGGCCCAGCAGATCGTCGGCGCCCGAGACGGTGGCACTCGCGACCCACGTGGGGTAGACATCGTCTCCGGCCTGGGAGGACCAGTCGAACCAGGAACGGGCCTCGGGGACCAGACGCTGTTCCATGGCGTCCCTGTTGAAAATCCAGTGGACGGAGGACTGGTGGAACCCCGTGATGAGGGGCAGGTGGACAGGCTCAGTGAAGAGAAGGTTGACGGAGAGAATCGGCGAGGCGTAGGAGAGACGGCTCATCTGGTCCACGAGGGGTGACTGGTGAAGGGAGATCGGGGCGATCTTCTCGAAGGCCCAGGGGGGGACGGCCGAAAGGAGGTGGTCGGAGCGACCGAGGGGAAGTTCCTCCTGGGGGGTCAAGACCCCCGTCACCCGTCCCTGGGATTCGGAAAAACCCACGATGCGCCTCTTGGTCCGGACGGTCACACCCCGCTTCCCGAAAAGCTTCATCGCCGGAAAAACAAAAAGCTCCGCGAGGGGGACGGCATTGTAGCCCGGACGGGAGTGGCTTCCCCCCTTCAGGAGAGATTCCTTGAGGATTCGCACGAGGATGGCGGCGCTGACCCGGCGCGAGGGGAGATTGGTGGCTGAAAGGATGACCAGTTCCCAGAAACGGTCGATGACCGATTCCGGCTGGCCGGCTCTCTGAAGGAACTCGTGGGCGGTCAGGTGATCGACGTCGTTGTCCACCTGAGGGATGGCCCGCGAAAGTGTCAGGAAGGCGAGGCGAGAGGAAAAGGGAAGACCTTCATACTGAAGCAGGCCGCTGGCCAAGGCTAAGGGATTATCGCTTCCGGGGATGTCCAGGGGGTGAAGGCCCCGTTCCCGGTCCCAGAGGGGAAGGTAGAGCCGGTCGTAAAAGACGAGATCCGATCGGGTGCCGAGGGCTTCGAGAAGGGCCAGGGTCCCCGTGTAGCATGACAGGAAAAGATGCTGGCCTGTGTCGATCTCCCGTCCGATGTCCGGATCGAAATAGGATCCGACCCGCCCTCCCAGGCGGGGGCGGCCTTCCAGGAGAAGGATGTCGAAGGGGCGGGAGGGGTTTCTGGAAAGGCGCTCGCAAGCCGCGATTCCGGCCAGACCCCCGCCCATTACGATGATCCGGGGGCGACCGCTCACGATCCCGTTCTCCGGATCCGAACCCGGTCCTTCCGTGTCTCCCTCCAGAAGGAAAAAAGGGCCCGGGCTTTTTCAACCGGTCCGAGTCCGATCCGTTTCCGGTAGACGTCAAACCCCGACCGACGAATCTTCCGGTGAATGGCGTGGTAGACAGTCTCCATGGCCCGGGCGGCGATCATGGTCTGGCGGTCTTCAGGTCCGGAGAGGAGGGCGGCTGCTGCCCGATAGTCTTCCTCGGAACGGCTCCAGATCTCTTCGAGAAGGGCCGTCATCCCGGCATGAAAACGGCCTGAGAGGACATCCTCTTCCGAGACTCCGAAATGGCGCATCCGGTCGGCGGGAAGATAGATGCGGTTCCGCTCTGCGTCCTGGCGGAGATCCCGGAGGATGTTCGTGAGCTGGAAGGCTTCCCCCAGGCGATCGGCATAGGGGGCGAGACGGTCCAGATCCCCACCGAAGATGGGGACGCAGATGCGTCCGACCGCGCCGGCCGCCCGGTAGCAGTACAGCTCGAGGGCGGGAAGATCAGGGATCCTGACCAGGGTGAGGTCTTCCTGCATTCCCCGGACGATATCGCCATAAAGAGAAGGAGGAATCCCACGACGGCGCGATATCTCGACGATCCTGAGGAAAAATGGCTCGGCTTCCCATCCCCTCGGAGGAGCGAAATCGTGTTCGAAGGCAAAGGCCCAGGCGGCAAGGTGGGTCGCCACATCGATGTCTGTCCGGGGTTCGTCGGCCAGGTCATCGACGAGGCGGCAGAAGACATAGAAATCGAAAAGATCCTGCTGGCCCTGGGCATCGAGGAGTGAGAAGGACCGGAAAAAGGAGCTTCCCCGGACTTCGGCACGGGCCCTTTCAAGTCCGGTCCGGTCGAAGGGCAGTGAAGGGATAGGGGTCACGGAAATAGGACTCCGGCGGCTGGGTGTGGGCGTGTCGGATACGGAAAAACGGGCCATTGGCGAAAAACCTCCGCCAAATCATACCGCGTTGGGGAAAAGAGGGCAATCGGAGAGGCGGGGAGTCCGGCTCCCCGCCAGAATCAACGGATTTTTCTTGGATCGGCGGGTCGGGGTTGGCTGTCCACATAGGCCGCCACATCCCAGGATTCCTGATCGGAGAGGGTGTCGCCCTTCGAAAGGGGCATGTTCATCTTCACGAAACCGGCAAGTTTCGAGACCTTCGCAAGTCCCGCCCCCAAGTTGTAGGACCGGGGTCCCCAGACCGGCGGAAAGGCCACATCGTGGCCGGATGTGGTTCCCAGACCGTCTGCGCCATGACAGAGAGCGCACCGGGCGGCATAGACCTTCTTGCCCCTGAAGGGATCGGGCTTTAGTGCCGGAGGGGCCATGCGATACATCCCCTGTCCGGGGAGTTTTTTCCCCACCGGAGCCCCCCGGGACATCCAGAAGCTGTAGGCCACCAGGGAACGGATGGTCTCGCTGTCCAGGGACGGAGGGGTCCCGTTCATCGAGAACCGGAAGCATCCCTGGATCCGCTCTCCCAGCCGGCTCACCTTGTTGTTCTTGGACCTGAATCGCGGATAGCTCACATAGGCGGCCCAAAGGGGAGCTGCGTAGGGTTTGCGGCCCCGGTCGAGATGGCAGCTTTCGCAGGTCAGGTCGTTCCCCACATATTTTCCGGCGTATGTCCCGGTCTGGGTGAAGATGAGTTCCCCCTTCCTGACCAGATCCCCGAAGGGACCGGAGGGAATCTCGCTGTCCGGAGGAGGCTGGAAGATGGCCGGTTCCTGGGCCCGTGCGGGGGAGGCCAAGGCTCCTCCCCAGAAGAGGAGTCCTGCCTGGGCCATGGTGAGGAAGAGCATTCCTTTTTTCATCGTGGCTCCTTCGAGGTTATCTCCCCCGGCCGGCGACGGCAGGAGGAGTGAGGCTTGCAAAATATTCGGCGACCGCTTTTCTCTCCCTCTGGGACAGACGTCGGGCAATCCCGCGCATCAGCCCCTGGGGGTCGTCCTTTCGTTTAAGAAAGGCGAAGGAGACCAGCTGACGGAGGAGATACCCTTTGTTCTGCCCTTCGATATAGGGAAAATGGGGGGGGATTCCCCGGCCGTCCGGTCCGTGGCAGAGGACGCAGGCAGGGATATTCTTTTTCCAGAGCCCCTTCTGTGCAATGTGTTTTCCGAGGGCCACAAGAGGTTGATCCGGAGGAGAGACATCCGGAAGCTTGGGCGACCTGACGCTGGCGTAGTAGAGGGCGACCGAGCGGATATCCTTTTTCGAGAGATTGTCGACCACCCCCGCCATCACGGGAGCATATCGTGTTCCCTTCTGGACCCCCAGGATTTCGTGTTCGATATAGGCGGAAGCCTGGCCCGCGATCCGGGGACTTCCGATGGAAGGCATGCCCCCTCCGTTTAAGCGATGGCACTCCATGCAGGCAACGCTTCCGGGGGATCCGGTGCCTTTCTCGGCGATCCTCTTGCCCCGTTTGAGAAGGTCTTCGGCGTGGACTGTCATCGTCGGAAGAAGAAACAACGACAGGATCAACGTGGACACAATTCTTCGGACAAACGTCATGTGAACCTCCCTCGGTTATTGAGCTCATTCTATCCTTGTCGGAAAAAAGGTCCAATCAGGAAATCTTTCCTTTCCCATAAGGAGACCGAAGGGATGGAAACAGGCGCAGGAAGCTCCGGCAATGAAAGACAATAAGGGTTCTTGACGATCCGGCCCACTGCCCTTAGAATGGAGCTTCCAGACAGTTTCGTATCAAAAGGGGTCCGGCATGGGATTGAGCCATGTCTCCCAGGCGAATACCAGGCGGAGGGGTGCACCCTCTCCCGAACAACAGAATGAAGAGGTGTGTCTGTGTCAAACTATCGCGTGAAGCCAGGTCCCGAAGCCTTCCTGCCGCCGGCGGCAGCCATGATGGGAATCGTTCTTCCCGAACCCGGCGAGGGCCATATCGAAGGACGGATCGTTCCTCAGGACGAGGCGATCGAGGCGAGTGCGCGTGTGCTGGCCCAGGCCAAGGTTCCGACCTTCTTCCCGGGACCGCTGGTTCTCTGGAAATGGAGTGAAAAATCCGCCCTCATGGCGGCTGCCATCAAGAAAGCGGCCATCGAAGGCGGCGTGCGGATCATCCCTATGTCGGACTACCGGCCGAAATACCCGAAGATCGACCCCGAAACGGAGATCAATCCGAACCACCCGAACCTGACCATCTGGCACAACAAGATCGACGCCTGCCTC
>JAJZGM010000123.1 GCA_021828525.1 Nitrospirota bacterium
CGCACATAAAAAAAGGCAGGGTTTCCCCTGCCTCGGATAAACTTTCCTGTCCGGTCCTGATCGTTAGCGAACGGCCGAATTGACCTTCATCTTCTTGATCATCGCGGACAGCTTGTCGAATTTCTCGGCGCTGTTGTCCCGGATGGTCAGGTTGGCATCCTCATGGCCGGCATAGGAACAGAAGGCCATGGTAAAACAGCTGGTCCCGCCCCGGATGATCTTGAGGGAGAGATTCGCATAGTGACAATGGACACCGACGAAAAGACAGGCATCGATCTTGTTGTGCCAGATGGTCAGGTTCGGATGGTTCGGATTGATCTCGAACTCGGGCTCGATCTTCGGGTACTTGGGACGGTAGTCGGCCATCGGAATGATCCGGATATTGTTCGACTCTGCACAACGAAGCACCGCGTCCGCGACCTTGTGGGATTTTGGGGTCCATTCCCAAAGGACCAGAGGTCCGGGGAAGAAGGTGGGAACCTTGGCAGTGGCAAGTCTTCTGGCGGCCGCCTCAATGGCTTCGTCTTCCGAAACGGGCGTCCCCTCCAGAAGGGCCCATCCGGGCTCGGGGGGGGCTACACCCATGGACATTGCGGCGGGAGGAAGAATACCTTCCGGTCCGGGCAGAACTTTATAGGTCGTCACGGAAACTCCTCTCTGTGATGCATTGAATAATTGAACTGGAAAAGTCAGGTCCAGTCATCCTATCACGGTCCCGATTTTGGGGTCAATGAGTAAAATGATCCTGGCGACTGACCCCCACGTCGGAGACGTACATGATCCCCGAATGGCGTTCGAACAGGGGAGTCAGCCCTTCGAGGATCAGTTCCACCTGGGCCTCCCGGACCACCGTCATGAGCAGGACCAGGCTGCTGGTCTCGTTGAAAATCAGGTTCCCCTCATGGAAGCCGCTGTGGCCCATGCCGGACACATTGGGGATGATCGTGTAGCCGGTCACGCGCACGCGGGCGAGAAGATCCTTCACGAAGGGAAGACGCTCCCCGCTCACGATGATGTCGACCTTTTTCATGGGAGAGAGCCGGGCTTTTTCCATCAGGGTTCCTTTCTTTGAATTGACCTATCGGGTTAGCCCGGAGACCTTTCCCCAGAGATCGGGGAAACGATACCGGTAGAATTCGCGATCTTCGGGATCCGCCGCGATCAGCAACATCCATTCGTTCCTGAAGAGATCCCGGAGAACGGGGTTCTTTGAAATGATGGCGTCGATCCGGCCCCGGGGGGCTTCGATCAGGACGGTCAGCCGGACGGGCTCGTGGACGAGACGCTCCCCGTCCCGCAACGTCTGGGCAGGAAGTCCGACAAGAAGATCGCCTTCGTTTCCCCACATCACGCCGATCTGCGCCGTCACATTATGATAGATCTTGTTTCCTCCGCCAAACACCACCGGGTCGAGAGCCGAGAAAAAATGTTCGGCATTGATCCATTCCCCAACGACCAAAGGACCCGTCAGGATGGATTCGAGATCCCGGCCGGTGGTGTCGATGGACGGGTCATAGGAATGGAGGAAGGCCCGTCCCGAAAAGTTCGCCTGGCTTCCGGTCAGGGAGCGGCTTCCGACGATGAACCAGGCATTGCCCGATAGCCCCCACTCCGGCCGGACCTCGCTGTAGTCGCAGGACCGCCGCTCGACCCCCGGAAGGCCGGAACGTCTCCCGGAGCCAAACACCGGTGGCAGCGCCCTGTCCCTCTCCGCGGCCGTCCGCTGTCCTGCCTCCCCGAGGTCCCGCCACAACCTCTTCAGATCCCGCCGGTGGGTGAGCGGAACCGCTTCAAGATCGAAAAACTCGATCCGGTCGGTGGTGGTGTTGTGTTCTCCCGCAAGAAAATGCGTGTCGTAGGGGATCGGGATCCCCCGTTTTCGCAAAATATCCCGAACGGCGGGATTGTTGGCCATCTCGACATAAACCCGCGCATTGGGGATCCCCCGGTTCCCTCCGCAGGCCCCGCAGTCGAGAGCCGATTCGTAGGGGTTGTTGATAGACTCCGAACCGTGCCCGCAAACGAGGACAAGGCGGGAAAAATTGCGCATCAGGCCGGTCATGCGGAGACTGTTTTCGATATAGAAAGCCTGCTCTTCCAGAGTGAATCCGGTAGTCATGATGGTTTCCATGAGGACACGGGTTCTCCGGGTCGTGACGAGGTAAAGGTTCCGGAGCTTCCGGACAAGGTCGGCCTCCTGGGGGAGATTGACCGAAAGCTCCTCCTGCGCCTTGGGGGAGAGACGCTCAAGGGTCCGTCTCTCTTCGAGGGCCTTCTGCCTGAGCTCCTCCACTGTTTCAGAGGAGATGGACCGGGTATGCGGCCCCAGAAGAGTGAGGCAGGCCTTGCGTATCCGGGCATGCTGCTCCGACTCGACCATCGCCAGCGCCTCGGCCTCAGTCGTTTTGGCAACAGTGAGCGCCGTGGCGATCTCCGGAAGAAAGAGGCTCCGGAGAAAATCCATCAGACGCCGGACTCCCCGGGGAAAAAAGGTCTTTCCCAGGAAGGGAAAGAGGTAGAACCATCCCAGAGCCTCGACCAGGACGTAAGGCGTGATGACATGGTCCTTGAGCTCGTGAAAGAGATGGATCAGGGAGCGGGTCTTCTGGTGGCGTCTGAAATGGAGATCTGCCCGTTCTATCTCGTAGGCCCGGGGAATTTCCTGGACGCGATGCCTAGGATTCAGAAGGACGGGGGCCTGGATCTGGCCCGGCGGTTTCTGGTAGGGCTGGAAGCGGAAGGGAATGCCGAAAAAGCCGGCAAGCCCATAGGTCACATATCCCCCCAGAGATTCGATATGGCGCCTCAGGCGTTCGGAGCGGACATCAATGCAGAAAAGGACATGGGCCTGGGGGCGAACGGTTTCGGAACCGGAGGAGGAAAGCTCCGGCTCCTTTTCCTTCCATGGAGCCACCTTTTCCAGGAGTTCCGATTCCAGCCCGGACTCGAGAGCGCGTTGCCAGACCTCCTCCCTCCGGTTCCGGTCGAGGCGCTCGAGACGGCCTTCAAGCAGGCTCCACCCGGAGGCCGAGAGCGAGGCCACCTCCTCCGGAGACCATCCCAGGCACTGGGCCGCGTGAAAAAGCCTTCCGGCCCGGCGGCGCAGACCTCCTTCGGGCGAACGGGAGAGGAGCTCTTCCTGTCGACGCTCCGAAAGACGGTCCCAGGCCGGATCCCCGGGAGGGGGAAGACTTCCTCCGAACCGGGCAAGTTCCGGAATCCATCGGGAAGGAAGGCCATAGCGGGCCACAAAGCTCCGCGTCCGCATCTCATCTTCGTGGCCGCCGATCCATTCGAGGACGGCCGGAAAGGTCCCGGGAATGCCCAGGGACTTGCGGCAAAAATCCATCACGATGGCCTGCTCGAGGAAAAGGCGCAGGGAGAGGCCCATGACCAGGTCGATGGGGTGCGCCTGCTGCCAGGGATCGTCGGTGCGGCTCGAACGCCACTTGATGTAGCCGAACCAGCCGGGAAGGGAGACGGCATGTCGCTCCAGATAGTCGGTCAGTCAATCCTTCGGGAGATCGAGAGCAAGGAGCGACCCCATAAGGGTGTCCTCGGGATTGTCCGGCAAGCGGGCAATCTCCTCAAAGGCCTCGGGAAGCCCCCAGAAGAAAATTTCCCGGTCGTGAACCGCCATGCTGCGCCAGGCCCGGTAAAAACCTCTTTCCCGATGAGGCATGTTCCAGGAGGAGACCCCCTCGTCGAGAAAGGCCGACAGCCATTTGATCAGATAGTGGTCGACCTTTTCCTTCCATCCTCCTCCGGCCATGGCGTCGACCCAGTCGAGGAGGGTCAGGGAGCGGCCCGGCCGCGAGATCATCTCTTCCGGATCCGGACGATCCGGCGTTTGAAGCTTGTCCCTGACCAGACGGAGACATTCGTTCCAGAGCGTAAGGACATAGGCGGCTTCCGGGTCGGTAGGGTGCGGACCGGAGGATCCCAGACGGGTTCGGTGACCGTCCCGGACCCGGGGGTCGAGGTCCCGGCGCAAGCGAAGGAAGGCGGGCCTCCCCTCCGTGACCAGAGCATCTGTCTCATGGGGGAGATCCCATTCATGAATCATGTGGAGAACCAGAAGATCCACAATGCGGGGGCTGTCCCCCCCCGCCAGCAGGTCGATCCTCTCCCCCGCTTCCGGATCCTCCCGGAGCAGGACCGTCTCGAGATCCCTCCGGGACAGGCGACCCCGACCGAGGAGGTCGATCCAGTCGCTAATGGCAAAGGTCGTCCGGTTCCCGAAGAGCGGAGCGGCCTTGCGCGCCGCCTCAAAAAACGGCATCGTTTCGAATTCGTGCAGGGGGTTGTGATGGATGAAATGGGTCATCCGATAGA
This sequence comes from Nitrospirota bacterium, assembly GCA_021828525.1. Taxonomy (GTDB): domain Bacteria; phylum Nitrospirota; class Leptospirillia; order Leptospirillales; family Leptospirillaceae; genus UBA4572. The sequence goes on from JAJZGM010000123.1 coordinate 4,336, forward strand.
CGAAGGAGAGGGCCTCCCCCGCCAATTCCACATGGGAACTCAGTCCGATCCTCTGGCCATCGGTGACCCCGGACAGGTCCCATTTTCCGACGGAACCGCTGTTCATGCCCCGCTCCCTCCCATGAAGGAAAGAACCAGGTCGAAAAGGAGGAGCAGGGCAAATCCCATCCCCAGAGACCACTTCTCGGGAAGGGTGATCTCCTCC
>JAJZGM010000124.1 GCA_021828525.1 Nitrospirota bacterium
CACTGTCTCCGGGGAAGGTTTCTGTCCTGATTGAAAATCTCATGGTGGACCTTCTGTCGGTCAGGGTCCGCAACTCGCCGGTTCTTCTGATCGTCGAGGATTGCCCATGGGCCGATCAACTGACCATCGCCATGATCCGGAAATTGCTCGGGACGATTTCTTCCGGTCGTCTGATGGTCCTGATGGTTTCCAGGACAGGGTCCGCTCTCCGGAATCTCTCCTTCGATGATCCGGACTGTCAGATCGAACTTCTACCCCTCGACCCAGAGGAGAGCCGGAAGTTCATCGGGGCGATATCTTCCGACGCCCTGCCTCCGGAGAAGGTCCGGGAGCTGGTATCGCTGGGCTCCGGCGTGCCACTCTTTCTCGAGGAGTATGTCCGGATGGCCATCCGGTCATCGAGTGTTCAAACATCGGATTTTTCCCCCAATACGATGGAACTCCTTTCTTCCCGAATCGATGATCTGGGCGAGCATAAGGAACTGGCCCAGATTGCTGCCTGTCTCGGAAGGGAGTTTCCGAAGGATCTCTTCGGGCGGGTGGCCTCTTCACTGCATCCGGGCCAACAAGTTCCAAGATGGGAGTGTGGACTCAACACCCTTTTCGGAAAGGGGATTCTGATCAGGAGCGGGGAGGATCCTGAGTCGGTCTTGAGTTTTCGTCACGGGATTTTGCGGGATGCGATCCTCCGCTCCTTGCCGGATTCACGGCGGATGTTGATCCATCGACGGACGGTCGATGTTTTGAGGGAACAATTCTCCGACCGGGTCGAACAGGAACCGGATTGTCTGGCAGAACATATGGAAAAAGCCGGAATGTTCGAGGAGGTTCTTCCGGTCCTGGTTCGCGCCGCCAAGCGGGCAATTGCGATGGGGGCGATCCAGGAAGCCGGAGCCCGTCTGGAAAAGGCCCTTGAAATCGTCAGAAGCGATCGCTCGGAGAAGTCCCGGGAAAGGGAGCTCGAGATTCTCCTCGTCATCGGACCGGTCTGCCGGGTGCTTCACGGCTATGGATCGGACCGGATCGATGCGATCTACAGAAGGGCATTCGAGTTGTGCGACATGGTCGGACCTTCTTTCCGGACATTCCCTCTACTCTACGCCATGTGGGCCAGCGCGATCACCCGGTTTGGACCGGCGGAAGCGTTGCCCTGGGCCCGGAATCTCATGATCCATAGCCGGAAAAGCGGGCTTTGGGAAGATCGGGTCCGGGCGAGCCATGTTTTGGGGAATACGTTTTCCTGGACTGGAAAGCTTGACGAGTCGGAGAGGTCTTTGAAGGACGGGCTTTCAGAGGCCGCCGGATTCTACGACCTTGCGAGCAAGCCGGATCTTTCTCCCTATGCGGAGGAGCCGGTCGTCGGGCTGATGTGCGACCTTTCCCGGGTCTACTGCCTTCAGGGGAGGTCAGGGGAAGCGGAAAGCTGGGCATCCCGGGCGATCGGGCGGTCGACGGATCTTGGTCATCCGCTCTCCTTGTGCCTCTCCCTGTCCTCCATGACTCTCATCCATTTCTTTTCAGGTGAGTCCGAAAAGGCGGATGCGGTTTCGAGAAGGTTGCGATCCCTGTCAGAAACACATGGTTTTGAGTTGTGGGTGCACTCGGCTCTCTTTTCCATCGGTTGGTCCAAGGGGAGCGAGAAAGGGTGCGACATGATGCGGGATGCAAAACAGGTGATCATGAAGGATCTTCCTGGTTATGCCCCCCTATACAGCCTGTTCGAGGCCGACGGAGCCATTCGGGCAAAGAATCCCGAACGGGCGCTCATCGCTCTTCAGGAAGGAAGAAGGGCAGCTGTTTCAACGGGAATCAGCATTCTTGACCCGGAGCTTCTCCGGCTTGAAGGCGAGGCCCGTCTCATGATCGAACCCCATCGCTCCGAGCTGTCGAGAGCTCTCTATGGTGAAGCGCTCGACAGGGCCATTTCGAGCGGGGCGTACGGGCTGGCGCTGAAGGCTGTCCTGTCTCTTTCCCGGATTGTTCCGGGAGATATCCTGAAGGTCCGGGAGATTCTCGAGCATCTTCCCGAGATCGGGAGGGCGCCAGATTGGGAACAGGCCTTCAGGATCTCCCAGAATGTTCAGGAACCTTCGGGGGAATCCGGATTGCCCTGAAGGGATTGTCCTGAAAATGGAGACGATCAGGCTATTCCGGAAGATCCACCAGGAAATCCAGTGCCGACTCAAGCGGACAGGATCGTTTGTCCGAGAGATTGAGAATGACCGAGTCGCGAAGGGGAGCCCATTCCCGGATGGCTCCGGAAAAGGAGGTTTCTCCGTCCCGAAGTTTCTTGGCGATATTGTGGAGAATCCCGCGGGGATATTTGCCCGTGGCTTCGAGAACTCCGATAAGGTCCGGAAGACTCATGTCGGTCCTCATTCTCAGAAGACGTCCGAGTTCACGGTAGAAATCCATTCTCCTGGACAGGAACAGCTCCCGTGCCATTTCATCATATTCTTTTGGGCTGTCTGGCTCTTTGCCAGATGTCATGATGGCCATTCTCACCCCCTCAAGGATTTGCTCTATTAAAGGTTCACGCTGTTTTGAACAGTATGGACAGCCATTTTACCTGGATACTCGATCCGGTTCTGTGATGCTCATCTCTTCTGGAATGTTACGATGGCACTGGAGATGTCCAGAGCGACTAGACGGCGCATCAGGTGGCCGGCTTCCTTCTGGAGCTCGTCCTCTTCACTTTGCGAAAAGATCCGGTAGAGGAGCGGGAGAACCCTTTTGGAGAGCTCCGGTTCCCAAAGGTCGAGATCGATCCGGTCGCTCTCCCGGAGGAGGGAAAGCGCAAATATTTCAACGGGGAAATCGCGACCCCTTCCGGCGATCTCCATCAAAAACTCCGTATCCAGGTGAAGCCGGATCCGGGCCGAAGGTGCCTTTTTCCGGATCTCCTCAAATCGTCTGGCCGCTTCTTCATGTCGTCCATCGCCAATCATCAGCCGCACCGGCTCGAAAAGCGCTGATGAAGCCAACGTCTCCCCCCCTCCGGGGGGCTGATCGCCCATGTGGAGAGATTCAAGCCATTTTTTGCCTTCGGGAGAAAGGAAGGGAGTGTTGTCCGAGAAAGAGAGTGATTCGATTCCGGCAAGCCGTTTTAACAGGAAGGAGATCTCTCCCTTGAGGGCAAGAGCGGCCTGTTGGCCGGATTCGCCCATCTTTTCAAGCGCCATGGCCTCGTGGAAGGACAGATCCAGCCAGAAGGGGTAAACCGGTTGCTGGGTTTCCGAAAAGGCGATCAGGTCTTCGGGACTGCCCGAGGCGAGAACGGATTCCAGTGCGGACTGAAGGGGATGGGGAGGAGGGGGAATGCGGGTGACCCGATCCTGGGAGTCGGGGAGAACGGAGATCTGGTCCCACAGGGACATTCTGGAAGTACGATAAATCCGGAAATCGGTGGGATCCCCGGCCAGAAGATTTTCCGAAACGATTTTCATGGCCGCATAGATCCGCTCCAGAGTGTCTTCCGGTTCTTCCTCCGGGATAGCGATCGGCTCCTCCTGACGGGACACGGGTTCCAAAGGTTCCGGAGAGGGAGCTGAACTCTCGGGGGGGACAGCCTCCTTTATCTCCTGGAGAGGCTCTGGCTCCAGGACGGGAAGGGCGTCCAAAAGGGCAATGACAGGGCTCAGAAGGGGGCCTTCAGGGTCTTTGTCTCCCAATGTCCGGTTCAATCGACGGGCGACCTCCCGGCCATCGGCCATCTCCCGGGGAGACAGTGGAGGATTGTCCAGCTTCGGAAGGATTTCCTTTTGCTGTTCGAGCCACCAGGAAATGGCGTTCCGTCTTCCCCGCAGTCTTTTCAGGGGTGGAAAAAGGGTTTCCCAATAGTCTTCGACGAGGTCGGCCATGACCTTGAGGCCGGCCAGAAAACCGGGGGGACCCCCGGTTCGGGTCAGGGCGACGGAAAGGTAGCAGGCGACCAGAAGGTCTTTTCCCTCCCTGTCGAGAAGCTCTTCGGAGAGTTTCTCGACCTTTTTCCAGTCGACCGCTCCTGACGCGGAGATGGACTGGCTTCGGTCGATTTCCGCCTGAAGAGCCAGAAAGCCCTCAAGCTCCCGAACATCGCGACCGGCAGGGAACTCTCCGGGGATCGCCTTTTTGCCAAGTTCTCTGATCGATTCAAGGTTCATTTTCTGATGAGCCCTTTCACGGTTTGTTTTTGGGATTTCCCCATGCTACAGGTTGTCATGAGATGGCGCCTCCGGTTGTGATGACGCGTTTTGTTCTCCCGGGAAGCAGTTTGAGATTCTCACGGGGATCTTGTCGCTGGCGAAGGGCCTGTCTTTTAAAGATTCCTGCTGGTGCTCGAGGTCATTCTGGTCGAGAATCGAGAGCTCCGAGTCGATTTTCCTGATCTTGTTCCGGATCCTGTCCTGGGAGGCCTGGGCCAGCTGGCCCTGCTTGTAGCTGGACAGGAGAGCATGCGCTCCCTTGAACCGGAAACGGACATCAAGGTGGGTCACATGGAGGTTGACGAGGGCGTCCTTGTAGAGAGGGAAGTCCTGGGGTGTCAGTCTCAATCGGC
>JAJZGM010000125.1 GCA_021828525.1 Nitrospirota bacterium
CTACTCCTGATCGGAGAGAAGGGGCCTGGCAAATTCTCCTCCGGTCAGGGAGGGATCTTTCCTGAAGCAGATCAGATGGAGCCTGTTGTAGTGATCCGGCATCAGGAAATCCGGAATATACCCCCGATCGAGGAAAAACCTGACATTCTCCCCCAGAACGAGCATCGTGCAGACAGAAATCTTGTGGCAGGAGGAGGGAACCAGCCTTTCGACCGCCTCCATCAGGGCCCGTCCCACACCCCTTTGCCGGCTCTCCTGGTCCACAAAAAGCTTCCGGATCAGCCAGACCCCTTCCATCTCCCGTCCACGCACCCCTCCCAGAATCCGTCCGTCCTCGCCCTTGGCCACCAGGATCCGGGTGAAGGGAAGTTCGGCGCGGCACTCTTCCACCGTCTCCCCGGTCCAGACCGAGATGTCGAAAAGTTTTGCATGGGACTCGAAGGCCCGGGACTGTCTCCTGAGAAGCTCAGGAATGTCCTTCTCGTCGAGCGGGGCGATCACGAATGGTTCCATCGGGACTCTCTCCTGTCAGTTCATCGAATGATCCTCCCCTAAAAGGAGGGCTTTTCCAGAGCTCATACCCAGTCTATCATCTTGGTAGGGAGAAGGAACACGGACTTTTCTGAACAGGCCCCCATTGCGGGAGAGCGGTTGACAAGACTCGGACCAGCGCGACATGACTATGCCATCGTCGGAGGAGGAGTGGGCGGAGTCCTGACGGGGGCGATGCTCGGCCACGCCGGCCGCGATGTCCTTCTTCTGGAAGCCATGGACTACCTGGGAGGATGCTCCGGGACCTTCGAACGATCAGGCCACTCCTACAACGCCGGGGCCACGACCTTCGTGGGCCTTGATCCCGCCCTTCCCCTCGGGTATCTCTCGCGGACTCTTGGCGTTCCCCTTCCCGTGAAATCTCTCGATCCCTCCCTCAGAGTCCATCTTCCGGACCGGACTATCCGGCTCTTCCGGGATCGGACCCAGCTGATGGACGAGCTCTCCCGGGCCTTCCCTGAGGACGATCACCAGGGGCTCTGGCGCAGGATCTTCCGGGTCTCTGATGCGGCATGGTCGATGATTCTCTCCCTTCCCCCCTTTCCCCCGAAATCCGCTTCAGAGCTCCTTTCCTTTCTGCGTCCGGGAAGTTCCCTCCTCATGCGGGGAGGGCCCGATCTCCTGCGGTCCGGCCGGTCCGTCCTTTCCCGGCATGTCAAAACCTCATCCTACCGTAATTTTCTGGACCAGATCCTCCTGATCACCAACCAGGCCACCTCGGAGGAGGTCCCGTTTTTGTCGGGGGCCCTGGGACTCTCCTACCCCACCCTCGACAACTACACGGTCCTGGGAGGGATGGAGGCCGCCCTCGAGGCCTTCGCCAGGAAGATTCCCTCAGTCAGCCGAAAGACTCTCGTCCAGAAGATCGAGCGAGTCGGCGGATTCTTCCGTCTCCAGACCACCCGGGGCGCCTTTGACGCCCAAAGGGTGATCGTGAACCGGGACGTCTGGGGGGTGGCGGATCTCCTGGACGATCCGACCCTTGACCGCCAGCAGGAAGAACGGAAGGTCCGCTTCCGGCACCGCTGGGGAGCGGTCACCCTCCACTTCCGGATCCGGGACCTCTTTTCAGGAGATTTTGAGCTTCACCACCAGATCCACCACGACACCAACCCCTGGACCGGAAGCCGCTCCTTCTTCCTCTCACTTTCGGACCCTGAGGACGACCGTCTCTCCGCGGGGGGCTTTCGGAGCGTCACCATCTCGACCCACACCTCCCTTTCGCCCTGGGAAGGGATTTCCCGGGAGATCTACCGCGAACAAAAGGAGCAGGTCTCCCGGTTCATCCTCGAGAGTCTCAACCGGCATCTTCCCCTCTTTCGCCATGCCGAAAAGGGGGAGATCCTCACCGGAACGCCCCGCACCTTTGCCCGTTATACCCGGAGAACGGGCGGCACCGTGGGCGGGATACCCTTGAGAAGGGAGTTCTTTCCCCTGGGATATCCGTCAGCCCTCTCCCCCCTGCCCGATCTCTATCTCGTGGGAGACAGCACCTTTCCCGGACAGGGCTGGCCCGGAGTCGCCGTGGGGGCAATTGGCCTCGTCCGTCGCCTCGAACCCGGACTCCTGTAGGATCATCAACCCCATGACCCCGATCGAAAGGATCTCTCCATGAGAAGCCTTTGTCGTCTGCTCCCCCTTGCCGGACTGGCCTGGCTGCCACTGGTCCTGGCCTTACCCCTCGCAGGCCTTCCTCTCCACGCGGCATCAGCCTCCGAGAGAACTCCCAGCCAGGAGCTTCTGGACGCCGCCTCCGCCGGGAATCTCCCGGCCGTCCGGCAGGCCCTTCACAGGGGGGCCGACATCAACGCCCGAACACGCTTCGGCAACACCCCCCTCATGTGGGCGGTGACCCAGGGCCATCTCAGGACGGCCAAGCTCCTTCTGTCGGCGGGAGCCAACCCCGACTCCGCCAACAAAAACGGCATCACCCCGCTCATGACCGCCGTCCTCACCGGCCAGGAGGCGGTAGCCAGGCTTCTCCTTGCGGCCGGAAGCGCCCCCGACCTCTCCTCCCGAAGCCATATGACCGCGCTGATCCTTGCCGCAGGCAGAGACAGCCTCCCCCTGGCCCGCCTTCTCTTGACCCATAAGGCGCACGTCGACCAGGCGGACGGGGAGGGGCGGACGCCGCTCATGTGGGCGGCCCTGACGGGGGACCGGGAGCTCGTCCGTCTCTTTCTGGGGGCGGGAGCCGATCCGGGACACCGGGACAAGGACGGGAAGACGGCCGGGGATCTCGTCAGGGAGCTCCATCCCCGGGTGGCGGCCCTGATCGATTCCTGGGAGAAAATGAAGGAAGGGAAGGAGAAATGACCCGAACGATCTGCGTTTTCCGAAAGATAAGACCACGTAGGCGGGCTAGCCGGCCTTGTTCAGGGATTCGACCAGGGACTTAATCGTTCCGGTGACCTCTGTCAGTCCTCCGAAGCTTTTGTTGGCCTCCGAGGCCACCGTCTGGGTCTTTTCGATGAGGGTGCTGTTTTCCGAGGACTTTTTGGCGATATCGCCCATGGCCTGGGTGATGGCCTGGGTGTTGTTCTGGATCTCCCGGGTGGCGTCCTGGACCCTTTGTGCCAGCTTTCGGACCTCGTCGGCCACCACCGCGAAACCCCGGCCGTTTTCCCCGGCGCGTGCCGCCTCGATGGCGGCATTCAAGGCCAGAAGATTGGTCTGGGAGGCGATGTCCCGGATCGTTCCGACGATCTTGTTGATCTCCATCGCCTGACCCGACAGGCTTTCGATGGAGCTTTTGAACTGGGAGTTTTTTTCAAGCACCTCGGACATGCGTCCGTTCACCCCGGAGATGGCCTGTTCTCCCTCCCGGATCTTCGATTCGAGATTGGCCGTGACGTCGACCAGCTTCCGTTCGGACTCCACCTGGGCCGTGATATTCCGGGCATTCTTGACCACACGCTCCACCCTGCCGGAGGAATTGGTGATCGGGGTGTATTCGGCTTCGAGCCAGAGGGCCTTGCCGTTTCGGTCAACCCGTTCGAAAACACCATTGTTGGGATTTCCGTTTGCCAGCTGGCGCCAGAAATTCTGGTAAGCCGCGCTCTGGGCATATTCGGGCTTGCAGAGGATCCGGTGGTGCTGGCCCTTCAGCTGCTCGAGCGAATATCCCACCGTCTTCTGGAAGTTTTCGTTGGCATCGAGGATGACCCCGTCAGGGGTGAATTCGATGATGGCCGTGGTCCGGTTGATGGCCCTCCAGAGCGTCTCAAGCTCCTTGATCCTCATCTCCGGTGAAGAAGGAGAAGGGGTGGCCTCATCGGATGACGTTCGGAAATTGACGGATGTCATGGAGCGCTCCTTTGGCTTGATGGCGTGTTGTCCGGGAGGATGGGGATCGTCATCCGGTCATCCATGGATGTCTTTTCGGTTTGAGGCTGGAAAAGATGAAGGGCCATGAGGGCAAATTCCACAGGCCTTCCCGAATATCCTTTGCCGGATTCAACCAAACGGAGCCCGGAGAATCTCCGGGCTCAGGAAATCACTTTAAAACCTTGCTATTGGATCATAGGAGGAAGGGAAAGACAAAGGGAAAATATCCACGGGATTGCCATGAATCTCTTGGCCCGGGAATCGGACGTGGAGAGGCGTTCCGTTGGGGTTGCACGAACACATGATCCGCACAGGAGAATGTGCCAAGGGTCTGGAAAGATTGACCTTCGCCAAAGGATCGGACATAGACCCTTGACGATCGATCCCGCTCCCGGAACTCTGCCAACATCCTTTCTCACATGGATCCCCAACGCATCCTCAGAAGTCAGGATCCGGGCCATTTCACCAATCTCTCATCCGGACCGGAAGCCCCGTGGCCAGGGAGCTGGTTGTGAACTTCGAAAACCGGACCCCTTCCCCTCTTCCGTGATAGGGTGACCTTACGGCGCAAACTCCCTGGACCACCCTCTCCGTCATGGCCAAACCCAGGGGATGTTCCAAGCGCTGGTCCGCCAGATGAGATTCATGG
>JAJZGM010000126.1 GCA_021828525.1 Nitrospirota bacterium
CCGGGGGAAGCTCTCCCGGTAGGAACGGGGGATGCGAACACCCCCCGTCGAAATTCTCCTCAGACGACTCGCAACGCGACTCTCCGAAGGGTCCGTTTCCTGAATTTTCTTATTTGGCGGCTCCCTCTGCGGAGACCGGAACCTGTTCCTCCTTCTTCCGGTAATGGCCGATCAGGACGGCGGCCACCTCCGGCCTTGTCATCTCGGGAGGGGGAGGCATTCCCTCCCGGAGCATTTGCCGGACCCGGGTCCCCGAAAGAAGCACATGGGATTTTTCATCATGGCCGCAGGTCTTGTGGGAGACCATTCCCTCGCATGTCCGGCAGTAGTAGGCGGTATCGAAGAAAATGGGAATGATCCCCAGTTCGTCGAAGGAGAACTGCCTGAGGAGGGCATGGGCCTCGAAGGGGCCGTAGTAGCTCCCGACACCGGCGTGGTCCCGTCCGACGATGAAGTGGGTGCACCCGTAGTTTTTCCGGACAAGGGCGTGGAACAGAGCCTCCCGCGGACCGGCGTAGCGCATGGCACCCGGAAAGACCCCCAACACCACGCGGGTCTTCGGATAATATCTCTCCAGGAGAACCTGGTAGCAATCCATACGCACCCGGGCCGGAACGTCGTCCTCCTTCGTTTCCCCGACCAGGGGGTGGAGGAAGAGTCCGTCCACAATTTCGAGGGAACATTTCTGGATGTATTCGTGGGCCCGGTGAATGGGGTTTCGGGTCTGGAATCCGACCACCGTCTGCCAGCCAAGCTCCTCGAATAGGCCCCTCGAGGCGGTGGGAGTCAGGTGAAACTCAGAAAAAGGCCCGTCCGCCCAGTCGTCAAAGACACTGACCTTGCCCCCTACGGCATAGGGAGTCCCCAGGCGTTCGAGGGCCGCCACACCCGGATGTGCCGGATCGGAGGTTTTGTAGACCTCGCGCGCCTCCCAGGAGAGATCCCTGCGGAAGAGATCGGAGACGGTCAGGATCCCGAGAAGCCGGTCCCCCGAATCCACAAGGCGTACGACCTCTCCGATCCGGAGAGATCGGAAGACTGTCTCGGGGACAGGAAGGACGATCGGCAGGGGGAAGACCAGCCCGTCCGGGAGACGCAGGCGATCAACCACCGAATGGTAAGTCCTTTCGTCCATGAATCCGTCGAGGGGGCTCACCGCGCCGACAGCGATCAGGCCCAGATCCGAAATCTCGCGGGGGGAGAGGCGAATCTGGGGGCGGCCTGCGTAGGCTCGCATCATCTCCGGACGGGCGGACCGGGAAACGGTCGAAGTGACAAGCCGTCCTCCGTGGGGAACTGATAGAAACATGGCATCTCCTTCTTGGTTATTCTTGGTAATTTGGTTGTGGCCCCTATTGTTCGCTCTCCAGAAGCTCCTCCGGAACTCTTGTGGCAAGTTCGAAGGTCTGGTCCGCCTCTCCTGCCACAGACAGCGTCCACCGGATCGATTCACGCCGAAGTTTTGGCACGAGCCGTGCGTCGCGGCCGGCAAGCTCGTACGGCAAGACCACATCGATGGCACCCACCGGACACATCTTCACGCAGGCATAGCAATCCCAGCAGTCGGCCTGCTCCCGCATCACGGCGAGAGATCCGGTCTTGTCCATCCGTATCAGATTCCCCGGGCAGGCCACCACACAACGGGCCTCCGGCAATTTTTTGCATCCATGGCACAGGCTGTCGCTGATTGCAATTCCCATTGCTCCGTCCTTTCCCTTTCCGCCGATCTAAAGAGGGTTGCCTAGACTCCCTGCAGAAGCTGTTCTCCTTCCGGTGCCACGGCTTCATTCCATGGGATCTCCGCCCCTTCAAGACTCCGGTGGACGATCTGGATCTCTCCCGAATTCCTGACCACGGAGTTTATGAAGTGTTCGTATCGCCGGTCGTTTCCGGGAAAATCCTGGCGAGTCTGGAAGCCGGGCCACCGGGTTTCCTTCCGGGCGAGAAGATGGGCGACCAGAACCCGGGCCACATCCACCCGGTCCACAACCTCGTGGGCAAGCATCAGGGAGTGGGAGTCCTCCGCAAAGATCCGGGGAAGATCCCCTGAAAGCTCCTCAAGCTTCTTCCTGGCCATAAGAAGCCCGGCCTCGTTCATCGCATAGGAGGTCCGGATTCCGCCCGCGTATTCGTCCATGATCTTCTGGAGGCGCGCCTCGGCCTCGTCGGGTCGGATCCGTCCCGTTTCAGCCGTGGACTGAGCCGCACTCCAGGAAAAGGTCCGGGCCCTCTCTCTGGCAACCTCTTGTGGGTCCGGAACCCTCAGCTTCCTCGACTCCAGGCGTATCTCCCGGGCCGCCGCCCGCGCCGCGATGGCCCCTTCCGCAAAACAACCGCTCACGAACTTGTAGGGGGCTCCTCCCGCCACATCCCCTGCGGCAAACAGGTTTTCCAGGGTGGTTTTCCTGTCGACCCCGACCCAGTACCCGGCCTGGCAGTGCCCCCCGACGAGATAGGGCTCCGTTCCGCAGATCTCGACCGGGGAAGAGGTCAGGTCGATCCGGTTGGACGCCCAGTAGAGAACAGTGTTGGGATACATGTCGAGGTAGGCCTCATAGAGCCGCTTCAGGTCTCCCTTGGTCAGGTGGCGGGTATCCATGAAGCAGGGACCGTTTCCGGCGGCAATCTCCCGCAGGGGTCCCTCAAGCCTGAGGGGAGTCGGGGCCCCCTCTCCTCCCGCTTCGGCCCACCGGATTTTCATGAATTCTTCCCCCTTCGCATTAACCTGGGGAGCCCCGAAACCCAGGGCAAGGGTCCCTGTCGGAGCGATGGTGTCCTTGGTCCGCAGGGCGATAAAACGGTGTTCGAAGCTCGTCATCTCCGCCCCGGCCCGGATTCCGATGGCATAACCGGCCCCGGTATTGAAGGGTGAATACCACATCTTGTGGCGGGAGAGTCCTTCGTTGTTCGGGCGGTAAAGGCCGGAGGCCCCTCCCGTCGCAACCAGGGTTTTCCGGGAAGAGATCACGTAAAAGGTCCCGTCGGAGAGCCCGAATCCGTACGCTCCGTGAACGGCCCCCTCTTTGACAATGAGGTTGGTAATCACAACGCGGTTCAAAACATCGGCCCCGGATTTCCTGACCTCCCGGGCCAGGATCGGTTTCAACGACTCTCCATGAATCTTGATATTCCATCGGCCCCGTGGAGAGTAGCGTCCATCGGCATCCTTGACGATGGGAAGGCCCATCGCCTCCACCGTTTCAACAACTTCGCGAAACAGGGCCGCCTGGGAACGGACCAGATCCTCCCTGAGAATGCCCATCGCATCCATCCGGACATACTCGACAAAGGAGTCGACCGTTTCTCCCGGATTGATGTAGGCGTTGATGGCATTCATCCCCCCGGCGAGACATCCCGAACGGTCGATATGGGCCTTGTCCACGACAAGGACCGTCTGGTCAGGGTTTTCCCGGCGAGCGATGATCGCGGCATAGCATCCGGCCGTCCCTCCGCCAATGATCAAAAGATCTGTCTCAAGTCTTTGGGTTCCCATGGGGCCTCCTTTTAATAAATACATTACTAACAAAATAACATATAAAAAAAAATCCCTTCTGTCAAGGGTCCGAAAGAAGAGACCCCGAGGGGGAAGTCCGGGCCCTGGGTTATGGACGGGAAAAGAAAAAAACGAATTCATGGGAAAACGGGGAAAAAAAGGCCCAGAAGGAAAAAGCCTGAAGGCAGAATCATTCCACCTTCAGGCTTCAGGAATAAAAAAGGGAGGGATTACTTACGGTTGGTCGAGGTCGCGTATCCCCAGGCAAAGATGATGGCAACGATCGTGAGAAAGCCCATCCAGCCCATAAAGCTCGGATTGGAACCCACCAATTTGTGAGCATCGTACATTTTGGCCCCCTTGCTCAAATCCAGGAAAATAGTTTATGATGAGAACGTCAACACATACCCAATATAGGCAGTCAGCGTCCACTTGTCAAGACCGATCGATTCAAATCCCCGGCTCCATCGTCAGTACCTCTGGACGCGCGATGGGCGTCGACTTTTATGGCTCATCCGGGCCGGATCCCATCCAGGGGAGTCCAACATGAATGATCGGCAGGGGACCAACACAGGAGTCTTGCATCAGAAACAAACGATTATCTCCAGGGTTCGCACCTTCACCGATCCGGGGGTGTCCTGACTCCTTTCGCCTTCATCGGACCGCACCCCGATGACGCCGCTCTGGATTGACGCGCTTGCCATAGCGATCCTGGTTCTTTTCAATGCGATCCTGGCGGCCGCCGAGTTGTCGATCATCTCCCTCAGGCTTTCCCGGGTTCAGCAGCTCTCGGGGTCCGGCTCTCCTGAAAGCCGGGCCCTTTTAAAGCTCAGAAAGGAACCCGAACGCTTCGTCGCCACGGTCCAGGTCATGATGACCCTCTCGACCGGCCTTGCTTCCGGGGCCACCGGAACCGTCTCCTACGAAAAGCTTAAGCCTGTCCTCGGGATGCTCATCGACCTGAATGAGCACCATGTCATCCTTCCCCTATCGGTCTTTGCCGTCATTCTTTTCCAGGTTTTCACCATGCTCGT
>JAJZGM010000127.1 GCA_021828525.1 Nitrospirota bacterium
TTGAATTCCCAGACAATCCTCCGATAGGCCGGGTTTTTTCGAATACTATCAATGATTGGTCCAAGTGTCAAGGAACCTGCCAGTCGTCTCCGGAAAAGATGGGACCGGCAGTCCCTTCCAAAGGCGTGATGATTGTCAAATCGACTCGGAAGGCGAATCTGACTGAAAGGGAAGAAACGTGATGCCGCTCTTAATGGAAGGCCATTGTCATGCCCTTCTGTCCATGCAAAAATGGTATTGGTGAAAATCAATGGGACGGAGAGACGTTTTGAAAGACGCGGTAACACCTCCAGAAATGGTCGAACGGCTTTTTCATAAATTGTCCGGGATTCTATCGGAGCAGAAGCCCCGCGTCTCCTCCGGAAAGGAAATTCTCGACCTTTTTTCAAAACTGCCATTCGTCGATGCCGTCATAGTTCACCTCGAGGGATCTTTTTCCAGAAATTCCCGGACTTTTCTGTCAGGAGTTTTCCCCGCTTCAACTCCTTCTGAACGGAAAACCCTGTCTGAATTTCTGGAAAATATGGGGCCTCTTCCAGTCGTCGTAAAATCCCCGGAATCTCCCGAGGGTCTCCCACCCCAGGTATCTGAGTTTTGTCGCTCCCACGGATTCGGACAGGCCCTGTTTGTTCCCCTTTTCGCTCCCGGAAACTCAGAGGGGAAGAAGGGGGCAGTGGCACTCTTCGTCCGGGGGGAAAAGTCCGGGGATCCTTCTTTCGAATCCCTCGGCCTGAAGGCCTTCTCTCTCCTTTCATTTCCTTTGCCGACGCTTCCCTCGGATCTCGACAACCTCGTCAGGTTTTACAAGGCCCTCCATGAGATCAACCATCTGATCGCACGCCATCCCGATCCGGATTTTCTTTATGCCGAAGTCTGCCGGATAGCTGTAACCTATGCAGGACTTCGCCTGGCCTGGGTCGCGACGGTTGACCGCAAGGAAGGGACATCTCGCTTTCTCTCCGTTTACGGACCGGCAAGAGCCTATGCAGACGGTCTTTTTTTCACGATCGATGCGAATTCTCCCTTCGGGAGGGGGCCGGCCGGCCGGGCGATCCGTGAAGGACGGATCATCGTGACGGAAATCGACTCCGATCCGGATTTCGAAGTCTGGCGGAAGAAGGCCCATCGGTTCGGACTTCATGCGAGCGCCAGCTTCCCCTTCCGGAGAAACGGCCGGATCGAGGGGCTGATGGGGGTCTATTCGGAGGATCCCCATTATTTCGCCCCTCCCCTGGTGGCCCTTTTGAACCGCCTTTCCGAGGACATGGAATTCGCCCTGGAATCCTTCGACCGCTCCGCCCGGATCGAGAGGCTCCAGACCCACCTCCGCTCCCTCCTCGAAATTACGGAAGAGATTGCAAAAAGGCCTGACGAGAAAACCCTTCTGGAACATGTCACATCCCTGGCCGTCGAAAAGGTCGGGGTCGCCAATGCCATCATCATTCTCCGGAAGGAGAACGGAATACTCGCTCTGGCCGCCCAGGAGGGCCCCCTTCTCCTTTTTCCCGAAAGAATACGATCGGGGTACCGGGGGCCTTCCGATCATTCGCCGGAATCCTTCGGAATCATCAGCCGGGTTCTTTCCACAGGACGGACGGTTGTGGTGGACAGCTTTGCCTGGTCTCCCGCCTTTATCCCCTGGCGATCCCTTTTGCGGGAACAGGGGATCGAGTCGGGTGCGGGATTCCCGCTGGTGGTCGAGGGACAGGTCATCGGCCTTCTCCTGGTCGGATCCAGGGAGGGAGATTTTTTTACAGAGGAGATTGTCGGGCTCCTGGAAAACATGGTCGAAAACATTTCTTTCGCCATTTCTGATATCCGAAGGAAGAGACGGCTCGAGTTTCTGGGTCTCCACGACGACCTGACCGGACTTCCCAACCGGACATCATTCCTCGAGATCCTCGAGTCGACCCTTTCCCGAAGGGCTCCCTTTTTCGTGGCGATCCTGGACATCGACAACTTCAAGGAGATCAACGACTCCATGGGACACGCTGCCGGAGACCGTGTCCTCGTGGAGGCATCCTCCCGGATTTCCGTCCTTCTGCGTCCCGGAGAAATTCTGGCCCGTCTGGGCGGTGACGAGTTCGCGCTGCTCCTCTCCGGTCGCCAGAACCCCGCCGAGGTCGAATCATTCTGGGAGGAACTCTCCCGGGCTCTCGACCGGCCCGTTCTCATCGATGCCTTCGAGACCGGAATCCTTTCCCTGACGACAAGCATGGGAGTGGCCTCCGCCCTTTCCGGATCCCCGTCGTCAGGGGATCTCCTGAAAGAGGCGGACCAGGCCCTTTATTTTTCGAAAGAAAGCGGACGGAACACCTGGACCCTCTATACTCCTTCCCTGAACGAAAGGGCCGAGAGAACATTCGGGATCAGGAGGGCTTTCAGGACCGGCCTCGAGAAGGGGGAGATGTTCCTTTATCTCCAGCCCCAGGTCGACCTTGGAACAGGAGAGGTCCGGGGAGCCGAAGCTCTCGTGCGCTGGAAGGACCCCCGGACGGGCGAGATACGCCTTCCGGGAACCTTTCTCCCTGTTGTCGAAAGCGATCTGTCCCAGGTAACCCTCCTGGGGGAATGGGTTCTTGAAGAGGCTTACCGCCTTCTCTCAATGCCCGGCATGGAAATGGAACACCTTTCCATCAATATCGGAGCCCTCCACTTTCTCCACAAGAATTTTCTCTCCCATGTGGACGCCTTCCATCTCTCCCAACCGGAGATCGGCTCCAGGCTGACGATCGAGATTACCGAGGCGGTGGCCCTCTCCCACCTCGATCTCTCTGCCCGGACGATAAAGGCCTTGTCCGAACGCGGAATATCTGTGGCTCTCGATGATTTCGGAACCGGGTTCGGCTCTCTTTCCTATTTAAACAGTCTTCCGTTGGGGGAGATCAAGATCGACCAGTCCTTCATCCGGAACATGAGCTATCGAACGGGGGATTTTGCCATCGTGAGCGGAACCCTACTGACAGCCAGTCTCCGGGAAATCAGGGTCGTGGCCGAAGGGCTGGAGAAGAATGAAACCGGCCTTGCGCTTCTCAGAATCGGCTGCCATTATGCCCAGGGCTTCGGGATTGCCCGTCCCATGCCGATCCAGGAGTTTTCTTCCTGGAAAGCCTCCTGGCGAGCACCCGATCTCTGGAAAAAAGGACGCCCTTCCTACTTTCTCTATCGGGGAGTCGATCTTCTTCTCGCCCACGTCGAACTCAGGGGATTCATGCAGGAGGCCTCCCTCCATTCTGAGCGTATCTCCCCAGGAGACCTGCCTCACAGAAAACTTGTCCTCTCCCTTCGTCGGCTGCGGGAATGGTTGGACAATGGACTCAGGCGCTTTGGAGGTTTTCAGGCCTACAGGAAGTTGGTGTCTCTTCTTGGAATAATGGAAGATTCGTTGGGCTCTGGAACATTGAGGCCATCCGATCCGGAAATCTCTGAGGTTCTGTCTCAAATGGACGCTCACTTCTCCGATCTTGTCGATGCCGTGGAAAAAGAAGGCCGGTAGATCCGGGGACTGTGTGATGAAGGTCCCTCGAGACGGTCGGCAGACTTCCTTTCTCTTTCTTCTGTCAGGTTTTTCGAAGAATGAGAGACAGAAAAACAGGCAAAAATTTCAGTTAGAGCGAAGGCTCTTGTAGAGAATGAAGAGAATGAGGGCCATGAAGGCGGGGACAAGAAGGAAGACGATCAGGTCCATGTTGAGCCTCGTCCTGGCCACTTCACGGTCGATGGCGGCCTTTGGGGCCTCGAGGACGGCGATCCAGGGGGACGGGGCGAGTCCCGTGATCTGACCCAGAAGCGCGGAGCCGATCAGAATCGGGGTCCCGGTGACTGTTTGGGAAAATGTGCCAGAACGGCCGGAAGCAAAGCGATCCAGGAGACTTTTCCGGTCCAGCGCGAGAATGTTTTTTCCTATAAGCCCGGGGTCGGAGGAAGCCAGGACCAGCCCGTCTCCCGAAAGAAGATAGGACCGCCCGGGGGCTTGATGGAACCTGGGAGCGGGCATGGCATGGCGGAGAAGCTCCGAGAGATTCATGAGCCCCGCCAGCACGCCCCCGGATCCGTCCTCTGTTCTGGCAGTCCTGACCGCAACCATCAGAACTACCAGAGGATGAGGCCCCGGGACTGAGACTGGCTGGAAGCGCGCCAGTCCCCCGGTGGCAAAGAGCTTCACCGCCAGTTGCCGGGCAATATCGAGATAGGGATCGATATCCCTCCGGTCGACCCGGGTGATCACCTTCCCCGACCGGTCCAGGATCGCGAGGCCGGCAAAGTTTGAAAGATCCCCTTCCCGGAGGGAATTCCCGATAAGTCTTCGAAGACGGTCTTCCGGTGGAGGGACCGGGCCTGTCCAGTGCAGGCGGCCCGCCGTATCGGCGAGATCCCTCATGTTTCCGACCAGGACTCCCTCGATTGTCCGGGCCATCCGGAGGGAGGAAGGCTGCAGGGGATTGCGGGTCATGTAG
>JAJZGM010000128.1 GCA_021828525.1 Nitrospirota bacterium
GCTCCTTGCCGGAGAAAGCCGGACTCTCCTGTTTTCGGCGTCTGCCTGATCCTGCCTGATCGCTGAGGGATTCTTGACGCCCCTCCCGAGCCAGACCGCGGCTAAGGCGGGAGCCGGTGGGGTCTTCGGGGTCTGTTCCCGGGGAAGTCCCTCCGGGACTCTTCCGGAGACTTCGGAAAATCTCCAAAGGTCAAGGAACGGCCAGCCTTCCGGAGATTCCTGCGGGGGCCACCCGTTTGACCCGGATTTTTGACGGGTGCTATACTTTGACCTCGGGGGGAACGACAGCAATACCGTTCACCCCCTGCGACCCCACATCCGAACGCACAGTCCGGGGAGCCGTTCCGACGATCCCTCCGGACGCTGGATTCCTGTGGAACCCTCGCAGAAAGGAGAAGCGATGAAAGACTCTGCCGGCAACGAAGAGCCATGGGTGGATGTCACTCCTCCACGTTCCGCGTCAGCGCGTCCCGAGATGGATGATCCGGGCGAGTCCGAGATCTTCCGCCTCCGCAGACGAATCGCCTTCCTCGAACAGATCGAGCGCTCCCACGCCGAGACACGGGAGATGCTCGATTCCTCGGCCGAGATGAACCGGAAGCTCGAGGAGACCCTCAAGAAGGCCCGCAAGGAAATCCAGGCTCTCCGCGACGAACTGATCCGCCTGACCACCCCCCCCAACAGCTATGCCGTCGTCCTCGGAACCAACCTCCCTCCTCCGGGGGAACTCTCCGTCCGGGGAGCCGCCGTCGAGCCCTCCGTCGACATCATCGTGGCGGGCCGCAAGATGCGCGTCAACATCGATCGGGCGATCGATCCGGCCTCCATCGCCGCCGGGGACGCCGTTCTTTTGAACGAGGCCTTCAATGTGGTCGGGAAGGCCCCCGGAGAGCGGCAGGGGGAGATCATGACCGTGAAGGAGCGTCTTGTGGACGACCGGATCCTGGTCTCCGGAGAGTCCGGCATCGACCGGGTCGTCCTGCTCTCGCCTTTTCTTTCGGAAAGCCCCCTGTCGGTGGGCGATCCCCTGATGGTGGACGTCCGTTCCGGCTTTGCCCTCGAGAAGATGCCGAAGAGCGAGGTCGGACAGGTGGTGATCGAGGAGATCCCCGATGTGACCTTCGAGGATATCGGCGGTCTCGACCTTGAGCTTGAAATGGTCCGGGATGCGGTGGAGCTTCCCTTCCTCCATCCGGAGCTCTTCACCCTCTACCAGCTCGAACCTCCCAAGGGGGTCCTTCTCTACGGGCCTCCGGGGTGCGGGAAGACACTGATCGCGAAGGCTGTCGCCAATTCGGTGGGGCGGCGGATGGCGGAGCGGGGAGGAGAGGCCCGTTCCTACTTCCTGCATGTGAAGGGGCCGGAGCTTCTGAACAAATATGTCGGCGAATCGGAGCGCCAGATCCGGGAGGTCTTCGCCCGGGCTAGGGAAAAGGCCCAGGAAGGCCATCCGGTGATCGTCTTCTTCGACGAGATGGACTCGCTCTTCCGGACCCGGGGAACCGGCGTCTCCTCCGACATGGAGAGCACCATCGTCCCGCAGTTTCTGGCCGAGATCGACGGAGTCGAGAGTTTGCGGAACGTGATCGTGATCGGGGCCTCCAACCGGCAGGATCTCATCGACCCCGCCATCCTCCGTCCGGGCCGTCTCGATGTGAAGATCCGGATCGACCGGCCCGACGAGAACAAGGCCCGGGCCATCTTCCGCCGCTACCTGACCGGCAAGGTCCCCCTGGCCGAGACCCTGACAAAGGGGTATGGCGCTCCTTCGGAGGCGATCGTGGCCCTGATCGACCGCACGGTGGAGGTGATGTACCGAAAGAGCGAAGAGAACCGCTTCCTCGAGGTCTCCTATGCCAGCGGGGAGAAGGAGGTACTCTATTTCAAGGATTTCTCGAGCGGTGCCATGATTGCGGGAATCGTGGCCCGGGCCAAGCAGACGGCCATCAAGCGACAGATTTCGGGGACAGGTCCTAAGGGCCTCACCTTCGAGGACCTCTCCCAGGCCATTCGCCGGGAGTTCCAGGAAAACGAGGATCTCCCCAACACCACCAACCCGGACGACTGGGCCCGCATTGCGGGACGCAAGAACGAGCGGATCGCGAGCGTCAAGACCCTCTCCTCCCGGGAAGCCCGGGAGCGGCCGGTGGAAACGATTCCCGTGGGGCACTACCTGTGACCTTCCCCCGGGAGACGTCCCTCTCTTTGTCCGGTGGGGGAGGAAAGGGAATGCCCTCCTTCGGACGGATCGTCGGAACGGAGGTCGAATACGGGATCTCCTTCGGATCGGGAACGATCGGGGATGCCCAGGGAGAGATCTCCCACGAACTCGTCAACCGCCTTCCCGGGCTCTATTCCTCGGGGGCCCTCTGGGACTACGAGGAGGAGGATCCCTTTCTCGATGCCCGGGGCTTCCACGTCGAAGGCGACCGGGAGCGGCCGGACCGCCGGGAAAACCGCTGGACCAACCGGGCCCTTTACAATGGGGGACGCCTGTATGTCGACGGCGCCCATCCGGAATATTCCGCCCCCGAATGCACGAGCCTTCGGGATGTGGTCCGCTTCGAGCGGGCCGGAGACCGGCTGGTGGAGGCCTGTCTCCTGGCCTGGGAGGCGGAGGATCCGGGCCGTCGGAGCCTCCGGGTCTTCCGCAACAATTCGGACGGATGGGGAAACTCCTGGGGCTACCATGAAAACTATCTTCTCTCCCGCGAGCTGCCCTTCGAGCGGATCATCGCGGGGCTGACCGCCCACCTGGTGAGCCGGACCGTCTTCTGCGGCTCCGGGAAGGTGGGCTCCGACCGGGAGCAGGAGGGCGTCTCCTACCAGCTCTCGCAGCGGGCGGAGTTCTTCGAGGTTCCGGTCGGGCTCTCGACCACCTCCCGGCGGGGGATCGTCAACACCAGAGACGAGCCCCATTCCCGGAAGGAGGCCTACCGGAGGCTCCACGTGATCACGGGGGATTCGAACTGCTCCGAGATCGCAACGGCCCTCAAGGTCGGCTCGACGCTCCTCGTCCTCCGGGTCCTCGAGGAGAGCCACAGGACAGGGGTTCCCCTCGACTTCCCCCTCCTGGCCGACCCCGTGGCCGCCTTTCACCAGGTCTCCTCCGACCTGACCTTTTCCCGGCCTCTCGACTTGGCGAACGGGAAGACGATGACGGTCCTGGGGATCGCGGAACGGTACCTCGAGAATGTCCGGCTCTGGTTTTCCCGGGAAGGGATGGATCCGGAGGTTATGGATCTTCTGGAGCGGTGGTCCTTCGTTCTCCGGCGTCTCGGAAACTACCGAAGGGACCCGGCCGGTCTCGACCGGGAGCTCGACTGGGCCATCAAACGGCGCATGATCGAGCGCTACCGGGAATCCCGCCGTCTCCCGGAGGGCGACTCGAGGCTTCGGATGCTCGACCTCCAGTACCACGATATCCGCTCTTCCACCGGGCTTTTCCGGCTTCTGGAGGCCAAAGGGGAGGTGGAACGCCTCCTGGATCCGATGGAGATCGAGGAGGCCCTCCTCCATCCGCCGTCCGACACCCGGGCCTTCTTCCGGGGGACGCTCCTCAGGCGCTTCCCGGCGGAGGTTGTGGCGGCCTCCTGGAGTTCGGTGGTCGTGGATGACGGAACCCCCTCCCTGAAGCGGATCCCGCTTCAGGATCCCTTCCGGGGGACCCAGAAGACCGTGGGGGCGATCGTCGATCGCGCCCAGAGCGCGAAACAACTGCTGGAAGGGCTCCTCTCAAAGGGTGGCCCGACCGGAACTAGCGAGGATATGTCATGAGCCAGAAGGAAAAGGAGACACGGAAGAGGGATGAGGCCAAGGAGACGGCATCCGAGCCGGAAGTGCCGGCCGGGGCCCAGGAAAGGGCCAAGAAGGTCCAGGAGGAAGCCGACGACATTCTCGACAAGATCGACGAGGTCCTGGAAAAGAACGCGGCCTCCTTCGTCAAGTCCTTCATCCAGAAAGGCGGGGAGTAGAGGGTGAAACGAACCGGTCCTGCGTCCTCTGTCTCTCCCTTCGATTCCCCGTCCTTTCTCGACTGCCTCAAATCCCTGGGATACTGGGACCCGTCCTCTCTCTCGGGCTCCGTCTCCGGGACGGCCGGTTCCGTTCCCCATGCGACCACAGTCCTGGCTGTGCGCTACAAGGGGGGTGTGGTCATGGCCGGAGACCGCCAGGCCTCGGAAGGCTACCAGGTCTCTTCCCGGGCCATCTCCAAGGTCATTCCGGTGGACCGCTATTCCTGCGTGGCGATCGCGGGGGCCGCGGGCCCGGCGATCGCCATGGCCCGTCTCTTCCGGGTCGAGATCGAGCATTACGAAAAGCTCGAGGGGGTGATGCTGACCACCGACGGCAAGGCCAACAAGCTGGCCCAGATGGTCCGGGAGGCCCTTCCCATGGCGATGCAGGGTCTGGTG
>JAJZGM010000006.1 GCA_021828525.1 Nitrospirota bacterium
ATCTGCGGTCTTCTGCATCGACGTGCGCTCGGAAGTCTTCCGGCGCGCCCTGGAGCAGGTGGCGCCGGAGGTGGAGACCGCCGGCTTCGCGGGCTTCTTCGGCATCCCTGCGGCGGTCCGCTCCATCGGCACGTCGGGGGCCCTGGCCCACCTCCCGGTCCTCTTCTCCCCGGCCTACCAGATCGAGGAGAGGCCGGCGGGGGGAGCAGAAGAAGAGCATGCGCGCCTCAAATCCCGGCGGGAGATCCGCCTCGGCACCGATTATGCCTGGAAGATCTTCAAGACATCGGCCTCCTCCGCCTTTGCCTTCGTGGAATCGGCGGGGCTTCTCACGGCGGGAAAGCTCCTCATGAATGTGCTGGGGTTGGGGGGAAGCGACTCTCCTCCCCGCCACCGGGGTCTCCGGGAGGAGGAGCGGCGCACTCTCGTCCCCGATCTCGACGGGGTTCCGGGGGAGACGGGGATTCCTCTGGCGGACCGGCCGCGGGTGGCCGCCTCCGTTCTTCGGGCCATGGGGCTCGTGGAACGTTTTCCCCGCATCGTCCTCCTGGTGGGCCACGGCTCTGCCACGACCAACAATCCGCAGGCCAGCGCGCTCGACTGCGGGGCCTGCGCGGGCCAGAGCGGGGAGGCCAGCGCCCGCATCGCCGCAGCCCTTCTCAATGATCCGGCGACAAGGCATGGCCTTCTTGCCGAGGCCGGGATCAATATTCCGGGGGAGACGCATTTTGTGGCCGCCCTCCATGACACCACCACCGACCGGGTCACCCTCCTCGATCCGGGACCTCTGGCAGAGGGACAAAAACTCGCGATCGACCGTCTTTCGGAGGATCTTAAGCGGGCGGGTGAGCGGGCCCGGGCCGAACGGGCCGTCCTCTTCGGAAGCCCGGATCCTTCCCCGGAGATCCTGTTGAAAGAGGCCAGGCGCCGGGGACGCGACTGGTCGGAGGTCCGGCCCGAATGGGGGCTTGCCGGCAACGCCGCCTTCATTGTGGCCCCCAGGATCCGGACGGCCGGGGTCGGCCTTTCCGGACGGGCCTTCCTTCACGACTATGACTGGCAAAAGGATCCGGAATTTGCGACCCTTGAGCTGATCCTGACCGCCCCCATGATCGTGGGACACTGGATCAACATGCAGTATTATGGTTCTGTCGTGGACAACCGGCGTTTCGGAAGCGGCAACAAGGTCCTTCATAATGTGGTGGGAGGAGCCATCGGGGTCTTCGAGGGAAACGGGGGGGATCTCCGGACAGGACTGGCCCTCCAGTCCCTTCATGACGGGCGCCGCTTCGTCCACGAACCGCTTCGCCTCCTCGTTCTGGTCGAGGCGCCCCGGGAGCCGATCGAGCGCATCATCGGGCGTCATGCCCTGGTCCGCAACCTTGTCGAAAACGGGTGGATCCACCTCTCCCGCCTGGTTCCGGGCGCGCCGATGGAGCATCGGACCCGGAACGGGGAGTGGGTGCGAACCTATGGGGAGGAGTCCCCGATTCATTCCCCTTCGGGAAAAGAGGTCTTTTGTGGGTGAGGGCAAACGCCACTTTCCGGGAACCTTGTCCTTTACGATTCCGCTGGAGCGGATCCTCTCCCGGGATCCGGGAGAGGACGGTCCCGGCGGATTCTGCCTGGTGAACCGCCTGGGCCGGATCCTTTTCCGGACTCCCGCCTGCGAGCGGATCCAGAAGGAGCTGTCCGTGGTCTCCCCGGAGGGAGTCCCCCGGCCCATCGAGGGACTCCTTCTGGACCAGGCCCGGGAGACGACCACCACCCGTCCGGAGGTCCGGAGAAAGGTTGCGGCCGTGACCCGAAACGGGCAGGCCCGGATCGTCGACTGCCAGACGACCCTTCTTCCGCCATCCGGCGGGGAGGAGGGTCTTATTCTCATGCATGTCCAGGACATGACCGATCTCGAGGTCCTGGCCCGGGAGACCCTGGCCTTCGGCCGCTATCAGGAGGTCCTGGGAATGATCGCCCATCTGGCGGTCACGGGAGCCGGGCTCTCCGAAATTGCCACCGTGGCCGCCCGGGAGACGGCCCGGGCCCTGGACGTGGAGTTCTGCAAGATCCTGATCCCGGGGGATTCCGATCCGCTCCTGCACCTTCTGGCCGGAGTCGGGTGGCGGCCGGGACTGGTGGGAAGCTATGTCCAGGAGGGAGGAATCCACTCCCAGGCGGGGTTCGCGATCCGCCAGAAGCGGCCGGTGGTGGTGGAGGATCTTCTGACGGAGACCCGGTTCTCCCCCTCGGTCCTGCTCTCCGAACACAAGGTCCGCTCGGGGGTGAGCGTGCCGATGATGTTCCACGACCAGGTCCTGGGGGCCATGAGCGCCCACACCGTCTCGGTCCGGCGCTTCGACCAAAGCGAGATCGGCTTTCTCGAGACAGTGGCCAACACCATCGCGACCCTCCTCGAGCGCTGGAAACGGGAGGAGACCCAGCTCTCGCTCTACAAGCGGCTCTTCGCCCAGCTCCAGGACGGTGTGATCCTGACCGACACCCGGGGGGTCATCCTCGAATGGAATCCGGCGATGGAGCGGATGTCCGGGTGGAGCCGGCAGGAGGCGACCGGCCGCACCCCCCGGATCCTCTCCTCCGGCCGCCAGCCCTCCGAGTTCTACGATCTCCTCTGGCAGACCCTGCTCTCGGGAAAGCCCTACACCGGCCGCTTCATCAACCGCAGAAAGGACCGGAGCGAGTTTCTGGTCTGGGAGAACATCAGCCCCGTGATGGACCCCGACAACACCATTCGCTACTTCCTCGCGATCCTTACCGATCTCTCCGAGCGGGAACGCCTCCTTGAGGCGCTCCGGCAGACGGAGCAGATCCGTCTCGTGGGGCAGCTGGCGGGAGGCCTTCTTCATGAAATCAGAAACCCCCTGATCGGCATCGGAAGCCTGGCCGACCACATGACGAAGGCCCGGGACCTTCCCGAACCCCTCCGGCGGCAATCCTCCCTGATCGCGAGCGAGGCCCGGCGGATCGACGAGCTTCTGGGCTCCCACCTCGCCCAGCTCAGGCCCCGGAGCTTCGAGTTCCAGACGATCGTCCTCGAGGAGCTTGTCCGGGACACCCAGTCCCTTCTTGCGGAGGCCTTCCGCAAGCACCAGGTCCAGGTGACGCTTTCGGTGGAGGGCGAGATCCCGGCGGTCGAGGGGGCCCGGGGCCCCCTCCAGCAGGTCTTCCTGAACCTGGCCATGAACGCCCTGGACGCCATGTCCGCCGGAGGGGGGGGACTCGCCATCACCCTCTTCAGGGAGGACCGTTCCGGGCGCCTTGGGGTGGGCGTCCGGCTTCAGGATTCCGGTCCGGGAATTCCCGACGCCCTTCTCAAAAGGTTGAACGAGCCCTTCTTCACCCACGGCAAGGCCAAGGGGGTGGGGCTGGGCCTCACCATCTGCCGGGACATCGTGGACCGCCACCGGGGATCGCTTCTGATCGAAAGTCCGGCAGGAGGCGGGGTGCGGGCGACGGTCTGGATTCCGTCAAGACAGGAGGGAGCATGATTTCGACGATACTATTGGTGGAAGACGAGCCGCTGATCCGGGAGGCCTTCGCCCTCCGCCTCTCCGAGCGGGGGTATGTGGTCCAGACAGCCAAAAGCGGCGAGGAAGGGCTGGCCCTTCTCCGGACCTCCCCTCCCGACATCCTGGTGCTGGACATGGTCATGCCGGGGCTGTCGGGCCTCGACCTTTTACGAGAGGTCCGGGCGGCCGACCTCGAAATTCCCGTGATCCTTCTCACCGCACGCGGCACCGTGAAGGACGCGGTCGAGGCGATGCGCCTGGGGGCCTTCGACTTTGTCACCAAGAACATCGACATGGACGAGCTCTTCCTCTCCCTTTCGAATGCCGCGCGATTCCTCTCCCTCTCCCGCGAGGCCCGCTACTGGACCGGCCGGGAGTCGGGCCGCTACGCCCTCGAGAGGATGGTGGCGGAAAGCCCGGCGGGCTCGGAGCTCCGGGACCAGGTGGCGGGACTGGCCCCCAACGACCGGGTGACGGTCCTTCTGCAGGGGGAGACCGGAAGCGGCAAGGAGTATGTGGCCAAGGTCCTGCATTACAACGGGCCCTCGGGGGATCGGCCCTTCATCGAGGTGGACTGTCCGGCCATTCCCTCCGAGCTCTTCGAAAGCGAGCTTTTCGGCTACGAGAAGGGCTCCTTCACGGGAGCCGCCAGACGCCGGATCGGGTTGGTCGAGCTGGCCGAGGGGGGAACGGTTCTCCTAGACGAGATCGGGGATCTCCCCCTGCCTCTCCAGGCCAAGCTTCTCCGGGTGATCGAGGAGCGGACGATCCGCCGGGTCGGAGGCGGGGCCCCCTTCCCGGTCAATGTCCGCTTCATGGCGGCCACGCACCGGGATTTGCGGATCGCGGTCCGGGAGGGCCGGTTCCGGGAAGACCTTTTTTATCGCCTCAATGTCGTGACCCTCTCCATTCCCCCCTTGCGGGATCGGCGGGAGGATATCGTTCCCCTGGCCGAACGCTTCCTCCACCAGTCGGCCCAGACCTTGAGGAAAAAGGTCCTCAGGATCTCCCCCTCCGCCCAGCGGCTTCTTCGGGACTATGTCTACCCCGGCAACATCCGCGAGCTTTCGAACCTGATCGAGCGGGCGGTCCTCTTCTGTGGAGGGACCCAGCTCGAGCCCGTCCATTTTCCGCCCGAACTCAGGGACGGCGGCGGCACTCCCCTGCTCCTCTCCTCCTCCGCCCCCTCCCCCGAGGATCCCCGGCTCCTCTCCCTCCCCTTCCGGATGGGGGAGGACACCCTCGAGGGGACCGAACGGCGTCTGATTGCGGAGGTTCTCGCCCGCTCGGGCGGCAACAAGAGCCGGGCTGCCGAATCTCTGGGGATCAGCCGCTGGGCTCTCGACCGGCGACTCAAGGGAGAGAGGGAGGCGGAAGAGGCTAAGCCAACCGGGGAGACTCCCCCTTCGTCAAAGGCTTCGGGTCACGCCTCCCGCCGGAGCGCCTCCGGAGAGAGCTGACAGGAATCTTTTTTCCCTTTTGCCCTTCCGAAAAACTCCCCGGGCGGGAGGGGAGTCCGCAAAAAGAAAAAAAAAGAGGAGGGAATCGCTTCCCTCCTCTCCTGTCCTCCCTCCTTCCGGAAAGAGGATCCTCAAACCCTGACTCAGTAGGCCTTGGAAAATCCCGCCTCGTCGCCGTAGTTCCACAGCTTCTGGGCTGCCGACCACTTCCATTTCTTCGAAAGGGTGGTCATGAAGGTGTCCACGTCGGCGTCGGTCACTGTCCGTGTCGCCATGAAACGGCAACGGTACCAGTTGACCATCATGAGATCGTCGCTCACGTATCCCGGCCAGACCTTGGTCCCCCGGTTCGAGACGAACTCGATCTTGAAGGCTCCGTAGTCATCGAACATCGGGATTCCGTCTTCGGTGATGATGTAGACATCCACCCCCACAAGGGTGATGGGTTTTGCGGGCCGCTTCGCGCGGCCGGTCGTCGCTTTGGTCAGCATGGGAAAAACTCCTTCGTTCGTAGGGGTGTCAGACGGTGTCCATGGCCCGGATGATTGCGTCGGCGTATTGGTCGGTCGAGGCGGTGCCGCCGGCGTCGTAGGTCAGGGTCTTGGCTTCGGCCAGGACCTTGTTCATGCCCTTTTCGATCTTTTCCGCCGCGGCATTTTCGTTGAGCCAGCGCAGCATCATCACCCCCGACAGGAGAACCGCCGACGGGTTGACCTTCTTCATCCCGGCATACTTCGGAGCCGATCCGTGGACCGCCTCGAAGATCGAGCAGTTGTCGCCGATGTTGGCACCCGGCGCAAATCCCAGACCGCCCACGAGACCGGCGCAGAGATCGGAGAGGATGTCCCCGTAGAGGTTCGGCAGCACAAGACAGTCGAACTGTGCGGGATTTCTCACGAGCTGCATGGAGCAGTTGTCCACGATGATGTCCCCGCTTTCGATTTCGGGATACTTCTTGGCCACTTCCCGGAAGGCCTCGAGGAAGAGTCCGTCGGTCATCTTCATGATGTTGGCCTTGTGGACGCACTGGATTTTCTTGCGGCCGTTGGCCTTGGCCCACTTGAAGGCGAACTCGGCGATGCGGACCGATCCTGGCCAGGTGATCACCTTGAGGCACTGGGCCACCTCGTCTGAGACCATGTGTTCGATGGCCGCGTAGGAGTCTTCGGTGTTTTCCCGGAAGGTGAGGATGTCGATCTTGTCCCAGGGGCGCTTGAGCACGGGGATGAGCTTGGCCGGACGCACGTTGGCGTACAGGTCGAACATCTTCCGAAGCGTCACGTTGGCACTCTTGTGGCCCGTGCCGATCGGGGTGGTCGTGGGCCCCTTGATCGCAATCTTGTTCTTCGCGATCGACTTGATCGTCTTTTCGGGGAGAAGCGTTCCGTACTTGTCGAGGCAGTCGAGGCCGATGTCCTCATACTCCCAGACGATGTCCACGCCGCTGTGGTCGATGATCCTCCGGACCGCCTCGCAGATTTCCGGCCCCGTTCCCTCGCCGGGAAGCATCGTGATGACATGTTTTCCCATCGTTTGAAACCTCCATTCGTCATTCATAAAGATCGCGTGAGTTCCCGTTCCTTTCCTCATTGAAAGGAGGGCGTCTGAGGAGCAAAGCAAAAGAGATGCCTGAAACGGGAGTTCGTATAAGTTATTATCATGAAAAGAAATGAAGAGATCTTCTTCGGGAGGCTTACCCCTTGTGTGCGAAAATGGACATAAGAAATCGCACATTCAGGCCAGACATGTGCGAAAACGCTTGGGACGAGTCGGAGAAAGACAAAAGGCGGACCCCAAAAAAGAGGAGCGGGAGGAAGGAACGGGAGCCGAAGGCTTGGGTCCCCGGTCGGCTCTTCTCCGGGTATGATATAATGAGTGTGTTATCCCAGACCGGCCGTCGGCCGGAATTTTCTCCCCATCGAAAGGATCGCCCATTTCCGGACTGACCGGCAACCTCTCGGGCCTCAAAGCCAGCCAGCTCAAATCACTCTCCCGTCTCCACGGCCGAAAGATTGCTCCCGGCCTCTGGATCACCCCTGAAATCGCGCGCCAGATGGCGCTTCTGAGCCACGAAACCGGACGGCAGATCGCCCTTCTCGTCACCCGGGAGGGAACGGTCGCCATGGTCGTGGTCGGGACCGCGCGCGAGATCTTCCTCTCCGAGCTTCCCCCCTCCCGCTCCGGCGGCCGCTCGCTCCGGGGAGTGCGGATGGTCCACACCCATCTCCAGGGGGAGAGCCTTTCCCAGGACGACTTGAACGATCTGGCCCTGCTCCGCTTCGATGCCATGGTGGTTCTCCAGATGCACAGGGAATCGGGACTTCTGGACCGGGTGAGCGTCGCGACCATCAATCCCGACCCCCAGGGGGATCCTCCCTGGATCATCGAGGCGTCCCGTCCGGTGACTCCGGAGAGCCTGTCGTCCGGCGGCCGCCTCGAGGCCCTGGAGGAGGAGCTCTCCCGCAGCCTCTCCGCGGCGATGAAAAAGACCACGGGACAGGAGCGGGCCCTCCTTGTCTCCGTCTCGCCCGATGCCATCTCCGACCAGGAAGATGCCCTGGCCGAACTCTCCGAGCTCGCCCGCTCCGCCGACGTCGATGTCCTGGGGGTGGTCCGGCAGCGGATCGCCCGCTACCACCCCACGACCCTCATGAGCATCGATCGTCTCAAGTCTCTTCTGATCCATGCTCTCCAGGTCCATGCCACCCTGATCATCTTCGAGCAGGAGCTCTCCCCGAACCAGGTCCGGAAGATCGCGGAGATGACCGAACTCAAGGTGATCGACCGGACCCAGCTCATCCTGGACATCTTTGCCCGGCGGGCGCACAGCCGCGACGGAAAGCTCCAGGTGGAGCTGGCCCAGCTCAAGTACCTTCTCCCCCGCCTCTTCGAACGCTCCACCGCCCTCTCCCGCCTGACGGGCGGCATCGGCGGACGCGGACCGGGAGAGACCCGGCTCGAGGAAGACCGGCGACGGGTCCGGGACCGGATCGCCTCCCTCACCCAAAGACTCCGTCATCTCGAGGTGGAGCGCGCCGGACGCAAGAGCCGCCGGCGGGAGGCGGCGCTCCCTGTCGTCTCGCTCGTGGGCTATACCAACGTCGGAAAATCCACGCTGTTGAACCGCCTTACCAAAAGCCAGGTCCTGGTGGAAGACAAGATGTTCGCGACCCTCGACCCCACGACCAGACGCCTCCGGTTTCCCCGGGAGCGGGAGATCATCCTGACCGACACCGTGGGGTTCATCCGGGATCTTCCCGCCGATCTCCGGAGGGCCTTCATGGCGACCTTCGACGAACTCCGGGACGCCGACCTGATCGTCCACGTGACCGACGCCTCCCACCCCCAGTGCGATCTCATGATCGAACGGGTGGAGACGATCCTCCGGGAGATGGACCTCCACCGGATTCCGACCCTCCTTCT
The DNA here is from genome assembly GCA_021828525.1 of Nitrospirota bacterium. Lineage (GTDB taxonomy): Bacteria > Nitrospirota > Leptospirillia > Leptospirillales > Leptospirillaceae > UBA4572. The sequence goes on from JAJZGM010000006.1 coordinate 8,408, forward strand.
CTTCAACAAATGCGACCAGATCTCCTCCGAGACCCGGCACATCTTCGCGCTCCGCTACCCGGGGGCGGTCTTCGTCTCGGCCCTTGATCCCGAGAGCCTTCGGCCCCTCGAGAGGATCCTCGAGGTCCGCCTCTTCGAAAAACCGCTCGAGTCGCTGGTGGCCGGAGGCTCCGACTGATGGTCGTTCTTCCGGTTCCCGGCGACCTCTGCCGGGAGTGCGGACTCTGCTGCCGGTTTTCCGATCCCTCCGTCCTGACCCCCTGGGCCGTCCGACCGGGCGGGGAGTCCCTTCCCCCGTCCTTCCGCCCTCCGAGACCCGTGGGCCTGACCCCCGGCTTCGGACGGATGGATCTTCCGGTGCTGGTCTGCGACGCCTTAAGCTCCGACTCCTACCGGTGCGCCTTCTGGGGGCGCCACCCCGCGGACTGCCGTCTCTATCCCCTGGTCCTGGTTTACAGGGACGGGGGGTTCCTCCTAGCCCTCGACACCGACTGCCCCTTTGCCGCCCGGGAGCCCCAGTCCTTTTTTCTCGACTGGGCCACCCGATTCCGGGAGGAGGAATGGACCCGCCTGGGTCCGGACGAAATCCCGGCTCTTGTCGATCTTGCCCGCTCGGAGGACCGTCCCCACTACCGGCCCGTCCTCCCCTTGCCCGACCCGGAAGGGCAGATGCCGTCATGACCGGGAGTGAGCGGCCTTTCTCCATAGGCCGTCTCCGAACCTTTCTGTCCGCCTGCGGGGAGGGCCCCTTTTCCTGGCGGCACCCGGCAGCCCATCGCCTCTTCTCCGACCGTCTCTCTCTCTTCCTGTACGACACCCGCTCCGCCGGGGAGGTCCTGATGGGGGAGACGGCAGACGGGGTCCTCTTCCTCCCCGTTCCCCCTCCCCCTCTTCTCCGGCCGGAGTCCAACGATCGTGACCGGGGGGAGCTTCTTGGCGCCCTTTTCCGGGAGATGGCTGCCCTAAAGCCGGGAAGGCCCTCTCCCTTTCTCGAAAACTGCCCCCTGGGAGCGCTGGTCCCGGGTTCTTTCCGGATCGAACCCTCCGAACGCGAATACCTGGTGGCGGTCCCGTCCCTTCTCACCCCCCGCGGGGAGGCGGGCCGAGCTCTCAGATGGGAGAGGAACCGCTTTCTCCGGGACCATCCGGAGAGTGTGGTCCGCCCTGTGACCCCCCATGAGGCTCCGGACCTCCGCCGTTTTGCGGCAGAATTCGTCCGGACCCGGAGGGAGGCCGCGCCCGACGCCCTTCAAGCGCTCATGGCCGAGGACATGGGGCAGGCCTTCGAGCGGGCCCTTCTTCTGGGGGCCAAAGGGGAGATCGAGGGATGGGTGCTGGAAGAGAAGGGGACTCTCCTGGGGCTTCAATGGTACGGACGCTGGGAGGGGGGAGAGACTCTGGTCTGTTTTCTCGAAGCCCGGAAGACGGGGGTCTCGAACCTGGGAGGCCTCATGACCCGCCTTGTGCTCGAATCGGCAGGATCGGGGATCCGATGGGTGAATCTCATGGGAGGGGGAGGACTCGGAGGGGTGGAGCGGGCCAAACGTCTCCGCCCCCATCAGCTGGTCCTTCCTCTCTTCCGGGTCTTTTCGGACTAGCTTTTCAATGCCTCTCCCTCGAGAATCTCGGCGAGGATCCGCGAGGCTCTGGGAAGGTCGGGAAGGTTTTTCCCGAAGACCCGGATGATTTCCTGCCGGACCGGGATCCCTTCCAGCATTTCCGAAAGGAGCGTCTCCCCCACCCGGCCGGAGAGGGGGTCATAGATCTCAAGGCAGGAGGCCTTCTCCTGGGCGGGATTCTCCGGGCGCGCATCCCGGCTTGCCACATCGACGGTGATCTCCCCGTCGCCTATGGCATACCCCCTCTTTTCGGCCTCCTTCCGGAGCTCCCCGGCATCGGGAATCTTTCTCCGGCGTCCTCCGGGTCCGGTCCGGACCCGTTCGTAGACCAGCTCCCAGGCCTTTTCCCGGGCGAGGAACCGGCGCCAGCCTTCCCCGAGCCGGCGAAGGATCGGACTTCTGGCGGTGGGCCAGTCCCGGACGTGTTCCAGAAGAAAATGGTCGGTCAGGGTCCGGAAGCGGTCGAGGTCGGAGGCGGGGTCGCGGGGAAGGAGCTCCCGGAGGGTCTCCCCCAGAAGTTCCCGGAGGGCCAGGTCGAAGGCCCGGGTCGTGCGGTGGAAGTAGATCTGGGCATACATGTACCGGCGGATCTGGATGAACTGCTCGAAGACCCCGAGTCCGGCCCGGTGAAGGACCAGGCGTCCCTTCTGGAAATGGGTGTAGTAAAGGAGGCGTTCGAGGTCCACAGGACCGGCGGAGACGCCGCACATGTAGCTGTCCCGAAGGACGTAGTCAAGGTTGTCGACGGTGAAGATCCCCGAATACAGGGGTTTGAGGGCCGCCAGGAGGGGGAGGTTCTCCGGGACCGGGTTCGGGCCCTTCCCTTTTCCGACCAGATAGGCGATCCAGTCAGCCGAAAGGCGCTCGCCCGGGGCGAAGGCTCCGGAGAGACCACGGTCGATCCGTTCGATGACCGGCCGGAGCGGCCCCCGGATCAGGATCTGGCTCATCTGCTCGTGGGACCGTCCGAAGCGGGGAATGCCGACATTCTCGTCGAAAAAGTGGCAGAAGGGACCGTGGCCGGTATCGTGCAGAAGGGCCGCGACCCGGAGGAGGGTTTCGAAGAAGGGAAGGGAGAAGTTCCCCGTGAGGGCCGGATAGATCTGGCGGGCAAATCGGCCGGCCACGTGCATCGCTCCCAGGGAGTGGGAAAAGCGGGTATGTTCGGCCGAAGGGAAGACGAAACGGGCGCTCTGGAGCTGGTAGATCGACCGGAGCCGCTGGACCCAGGAATGGTCGATCAGATCCCGTTCGGTGGTCCCGGCTGGCCCCGCCGGAGTGTCGACGAAGGAGAGATAGCCGTGGACGGGGTCGGAAACCAGGGAGATGCCGTCATACGGCAAGGAGAGAGGGGAATCGGGCATCAGGGAGATCTGTCCTTCGGATTTCGGATCCGGCAAAGAACGGTCATAAGCCGAGTTCTGTCGAGGGTGGCCATTACTCTGGGACCAGGGTTACCCCAGGCCTCAAGCGACCTTACCCGGAGGCGTGGGCCGGGCCGGCCTTCCGCATGACTGCGAGCCTCCCTATTTGGTCTTGCACCGGGCGGGGTTTACCATGCCGTCTCCGTCACCGGAGACGCGGTGAGCTCTTACCTCGCCTTTTCACCCTTACCGGACAAAAGTCCGGCGGTTTGTTTTCTGTGGCACTGTCCTTCCTGTCGCCAGGACTGGGTGTTACCCAGCGCCCTGCCCTTTGGTGCTCGGACTTTCCTCCCGGATCCCGCAAGGGTCCGGGCGGCCACCTGCCCGTCTTTGGTCCGGATCCGAATTGCGAAGGAAGCCTGACCCCCCAGGCTCAACTCCTTGGAGAGACATCCTCCATGAAAAGCCATCGCTGGCAATGGAGACACGGGACGATCTTCTGGCGTTTCTTGACCTCGGTCAGCGTCCGGGGCGGCAAGGTCATCCGGCAGACCTCGCAGGTCCCGTTCAGGATGCGGGAGACCACCAGGCCGTTCCTGTGGGACTGGCGGAGGCGTGTGTACTGCTGGAAGAGGGGATCGGGGAACTGGTCCGCAAGCAGGGCCTTTTCCTCCTCGAGACCCCGGATCCGGTCCATCCGGGAGCCGCTCTCTTCCCCGGCGGCTGTCCGGAAGGCCTCCAGCTCCTCCTGCTTTGCCGCAATATCCTTCTCCCGCTCCTTCAGCGCCTTTTCGAGGGTCTCCTGGGTCTCCATGATCCGGAGGATCTCGTCCTGGAGGCGTTCGACCTCGTCGCGGCGGAACTCCATCTCGGCCAGATAGGCCTGGATTTCCCGGGAATGCTTGAGTTCCTTGTTCTTTTTCTTGTTCTCGGAGATGATGTGTTCGTTGGTCCGGAGATCCTCCTCCCGGTCGCGCCGATCCCGGGCCAGCCGGAGGATCTCGTTCTTCTCGGACTCCATGAGCTGTGCCAGGGCCTCGAGACTCTCTTCCCTCTTTTGCAGGGCGTCGCGGCTTGCCTCGATTTCCTGGGTGATGTGGGCCAATTCGCTGTCGATCGACTGCAACCGATAAACCAGGGCCAGCGTGTCCTGGACCGAATGTCCCACGTCCAAGTGACCTATCCTTTCCATCTCTTTAGTTTGTATGGTGGGCCCACCAGGATTCGAACCTGGAACCAACCGGTTATGAGCCGGCAGCTCTGCCGTTGAGCTATAGGCCCATTCGTGAATGCCTTCCCCTCCTACCAGTCCAGGAAACTCTTGAGGTGGTTGCTCCGGCTCGGGTGGCGGAGCTTTCTAAGGGCCTTGGCCTCGATCTGCCGGATCCGTTCGCGGGTCACGTCGAAGTCCTGGCCAACCTCCTCCAGGGTGTGGTCGGTGGACTCCCCGATGCCGAACCGGAGCCGGATCACCTTTTCCTCCCTGTCTGTCAGGGACGAGAGGGCCTGGCCGATCTTTTTCACCAGGTCGTACCGGACCGCCGAGTCAATCGGAGAGATCGTCTTCTTGTCCTCGATGAAATCCCCCAGATGGCTATCTTCTTCCTCTCCGATCGGAGTTTCAAGAGAAATCGGTTCCCGCGCGATCTTCAGAACCCGCCGGACCTTGTCCACCGGCATCTGCATCTCCTTGGCCAGCTCCTCGGGGAGCGGCTCCCGCCCGAGTTCCTGGACGAGGTGGCGGCTTGTCCGGATCAGCTTGTTGATGGTTTCGATCATGTGCACGGGGATCCGGATCGTCCTGGCCTGGTCGGCGATCGCCCGGGTGATGGCCTGGCGGATCCACCAGGTGGCGTAGGTCGAAAACTTGAAGCCCCGCTTGTATTCGAACTTGTCCACCGCCTTCATCAGGCCGATGTTTCCTTCCTGAATGAGGTCGAGGAACTGGAGGCCCCGGTTGGTGTAGCGCTTGGCGATGGAGACGACGAGCCGGAGGTTGGCCTTGATGAGCTCGGCTTTTGCCTCCCGGACCTTCTCCTCTCCCCGGAATATCTGCTGGAGGCTTTCCTTGGCCTCGGAGGGGGAGAGCAGGGTTTCGACCTCGAGGTGGGCAATCCGGTCGTGGGCCTGGGCAAACTGTTCGTAAATCTCCCGCTTTTCCGGCTCGAAGGAGGGCTCCTCCGTGCCGTCTCCCAGGCGCCGGAGAATCTCGTCCCGGGTGTGTCCGATCTTTCGCCGGGAATGTTCGAGCAGGCGTTCGGTTTCTTCGAACTGGCCCACCACGTCCCGCAGTTTCTCCACCAAAATATCGATCTGCTTCTGCTGGAGATGCATCTCCAGGATGACCTCGACCACCTCGTGGCGGATCTTCCGGAGGCGTTCCCTCAGGGCCCGCTTCTTCGACTGGTCCTTGAGGACCTTCTTCATCTCCTGGGAGATCTCGTTCATCTTCTGGAACTGCTCCTCGATGCGCGAGGACTGGGCGATGAAGGTCTCGGTCGCCTCGCGGAGGGCCGGAGACTTCCCTTCCTCGGACTCCTCCTCCTCGTCCACGTCGACTACGTCGCGGATGCCGATCACGCCGGTCTGGACACGGTCCCGGAGGCCAAGAATGCTCTGGATGGAGAGGGGAATGCCGAAAAGGAAGGAAAAGACCTCGGTCTTTCCCTCTTCGATCCGCTGGGCGATCCGGATCTCTCCGTCCCGGGTGAGAAGGGGGACCGATCCCATCTCCTTGAGGTAGAGGCGGACGGGGTCGTCGGTCCGGACGGCGGCGGACAGGGCGGCCTCATGGGCCTCCTCCGCATCCTCTTCGGACTCGAGGCCCAAGGTCTCGAGCTCCTCGAAGATCTCCTCTTCCTCGCCCTCCATCTCTCCGAACTCGCCCTGTTCCGACTCGTCTCCCACGATGTCGATGTTCATATCCCCGAAGTAGGTCAGGATCGAGTCCATCTCCTCCGAGTCCACCGCCTCTGTGGGAAGGGCGTGGTTGAGTTCGTCATAGGTCAGATATCCGCGTTCTTTTCCAAGGTTGATCAGATCCTTCATTTCGCTGATTCGTTCGTTCTTGGCCATTCATTCTCCCCTAATAGGCTTGTTGCCTGCCGGCCCCGGCTCCCTGTGTCCGGAGATTTACGGGACGGGCATTTTTCCGCGAGAGGCGGCGGATCGCCGTAGTGACGTCGTCGAGGCGCACCTGCCGGGACCCCGGGTCCGAGGGCAGGTCGTACCATTGTTTCCAGAGAAAGGCGTCCATCCTGAGAAGGTCGTGGAGCGATGCGGAGGGGTCGTTTTCCAGGGTCCAGAGACCATCGAGAATTCCCGAGAGGGAGGGGTCGTCGATGAAGGAAAAGTCCTCACGTTTCCAGAGCTCCTTCGGATGGGGGGTCCCTCCGTCGACCCAGAGTCGCGCCAGTTCGACGAGGATGTTCCGCCAGGCCAGCCCCCGGTTATTCATGTTCGCGGGATCGGGGTCGGCCTTTTTCGCCGTCTCCCGGGCAGGAGCGGACTCTGCCTTGAGAAGCTGCATGGCCAGAAGGTCCTTCATGATGTCGAGAAGGATGGCGCCGCGTTCCAGCAGCTGTTCCTGGACCTCAAGATCAGGAAAGGCCCGGACCATGGAAAGGAAATCGGCGACGAGGGAGGATTTCCCCTCTCCTCCGCGATCCTTCCTGACCCTGGCGATGGAGGCGGCGAGCCAGTCGAGGACAAAATCCCCCATCGGCAAGGCCGCCTCAAGGGCTCGTCTGACCCCCGAAGCCCCTTCCCGGACGATCCACTGGTCGGGATCCGTCCCGTCGGGGAGCCACACGGCCCGGAACTGGAGGTCGGGATCCCAGAGGAACCGGCTGATGATCCGGACGGCGGCATCCCGTCCCGCGCGGTCTCCGTCGAAGAGGAGGATGACCTCCCGGGCATGCCGCTTGAGGAGGGAGACATGGGCGGGGCCCAGGGCCGTCCCCAGCGGCGCCACCACACCGCCGATTCCTTCCTGCGAAAGACGCATCACGTCGAAATATCCCTCGACCACCAGGGCCCGTTCCTCCCTCTTCAGGGCCTCCGCCGCCTGGTCGAGACCGAAGAGGATCTCCCGTTTCCGGAAGTAGGGGGATTCGGCCGAGTTCAGGTATTTCGGGAAGCGGGAGCCGGGCTCGATCAGTCGTCCCCCGAATCCCGAAGGAGCCTGTCCCGGCCTCTCCCGGATCGGGATCATGATCCGGTTCCGGAAGAGGTCACCCGTCCGCTCTCCCCCGGTCGCCGCGCCCCGGCGGATCATGCCGGCCTCTTCGAGGATCTCCGCCATCCCGTCCGCCGTCCCTCCCGAAGTCTCCCGGTTGGTTTTTAAGGCGGCAAAAAGGACGGAGGATCCATTGGCCCAGCCCAGGGAGAACCGCCCTATGGACTCCTCGGTCAGTCCGCGGGTCTCCAGAAGATAGCGCCGGGCCTCCAGTCCTTCCGGAGCGGCCAGGGCCTTCCGGTAGATCCCTTCGGCAAAAAGCATGGCCTGCCGGAAGCGTTCCCGGCGATCCCTGTCCTCCGCAGTTCCCCGCTCAGGCACAGGAATGCCAGCCAGGGCTGCAAGGTGACGCACCGCCTCGCCGAAAGACTTGTGCTCAAGTTTTTCGACCAGGCGAAAGACGTCTCCTCCGGCATGGCATCCAAAGCAGTAGTAGAGCTGTTTGTCGGGATCAATCTGAAACGAGGGGGATTTTTCGTCATGGAACGGGCAGAGCCCCACCCATTTTTGTCCGCGTTTTCGGAGGTTGACATAGCGCGAGGCAACCTCTGCCAGATCGGTTGCGCGCCGGACTGACTCAACCCATTCATCCGCCATAGTGCGATCCGATCGATTGGTGCTGGTCTCGTCCCTGGGTCCCATCAGAGGATCCGGAAGGACATTGCCTAGGACCCCAGGGCCGCCTTGACCTTCTGGCTGACGACACGGTTGTCGACCCGCCCCTTCGTCCGGGGGGCGAGCCATTGCATCACCGCCCCCATCCCCTTGGGTCCCGAGACCCCGGTCTCCCGGAGGGCCTCCGAGACCAGGTGGTCGAGGTCGGCCTCGGAGAGAGGTTCGGGGAGATAGGCCTTGAGAATGGCTTTTTCCGCCCGCTCCTTGTCCGCCAGATCGGGCCGTCCTCCCTTTTCGAAGCCTTCGATGGACTCGTCCATCTTGCGGATCATGGAAGCGATGGTTTCGATAATCTCCTCATCGGTCAGGACGGAGCCTTTTCCCTTCTCGATTTCCCGGTTCTTAATCTGGGCCATCAGGAGCCTGAGGACGGAGAGACGCGTGGTTTCCCTCGCGCGGAGGCTGTCTTTCTGGTGGTCGAGTATCTGTTCCCGAAGTCCCAAATCATCCGCCCTTTCCGATTGTGTGTCCGCCGGATTCCTTTAGCGGATGGCCAGACGGGCCCTCTTGAGGGCCTTCTTCCTGGCGGCCAGGGCCTTCTTCTTGCGCCGGACGGAGGGCTTTTCGTAGTGTTCCCGTTTCTTGACGTCGGAGAGGATCCCCGCCTTCTCGCACTGCTTCTTGAAGCGCTTGAGGGCGCTCTCAAAGGATTCGTTTTCCTTGACCCGTACACCTGTCATAAAATAAGCTCCTCCGTTTGTAAGATAAACCAAGACTGTTCATTGTATCCTGAACCCGGCCTTTTGTCAAAGCGACTCATCCCGGCGGCCAGCCCAAGGGACGTCCCGCCAGGAGGTGAAGATGGAGATGTCCCACCGTCTGGCCGCCCTCCGCACCGGTGTTGATGACCAGGCGGTAACCCTTGCGGTCGATCCGGCGGTCCTCGATGAGCGCCAGGGCGGTTGCAAAGAGGTCGGAAAGCTCTGAGGGCCCCCCCTTTTCCTTCATGAACTCTCCGATGTCGGCGGCGTGGCGTCGGGGGATGACGAGGGCGTGGAAGGGGGCCTGGGGTGCGATGTCGGCGATGATCAGGGTCTTCTCCGACTGCCAGAGGGGGGTGGAGGGGATCTCTCCCCGGAGGATGCGGCAGAAAAGGCAGTCGGCGGGCGGGGGGGATTTCGGGGTCATGGGATCTCCTTCGGGTTCGGATTTTTTTTCAGGCGTTCCCGCTTTTCAGTGAGGCCCCCCCTTCCGGTTCGCCTTTCGAGCTCCTCCATGACGGCCTTCCAGGGGATCCCGGTCCGTTCCATGGTCACCAGGAGATGAAAGATCAGATCGGCCATCTCGGAACGGATCGCCTCCGGATTTTCTTCATAGACCGCCGCCATGATCTCCCCCGACTCCTCCACAAGCTTCTTCAGAAGGGAGCTTGTGGGGCCGGAAAGAAGGCGCGCCACATAGGAGGTGTCAGGATCTTGGGTCCTTCGGTCCCGGATCACCCCGGAGAGGCGGTCCAGGGTTTCGAAGGCAGGGGAAGGGGCCTCGGACTGGAAGAGGGTGCGCCCGTCGAAGCAGCTTTCGGTTCCGGTGTGGCAGGTCGGTCCCTCCGGATCGGCCATGACCAGAAGAGTGTCACGGTCACAGTCCCAGCGGATCTCCCGGACCGCAAGAAAGTGGCCCGAGCTCTCACCCTTCGTCCACAGGCGTTCTTTCGAGCGGCTGAAGAAGGTGACGCGGCCCGTCCGGAGCGTGGTTTCGAGCGCTTCGCGGTTCATGTAGCCAAGCATGAGGAGCTTTCCCGAGTCCGCATTCTGGATGATGGCCGGGATAAGGGTCCGGCCGTCGCCAAAGGGGTCGGTGGAGCCGTCCGTCCCGGTCATGGAGTCTCTCCCGTCTCATCCAAAAAGGGGGGGCGCACCGGGGCCCCGGCCTCGAAGAGTGTCCGGCGAAGGTCCCGGAGATCGATGGTCCCGAAATGGAAGAGGCTCGCCGCCAGGGCGGCGTCGGCGCCGGCCTCGAAGGCCTTCCGGAAGTCCTCCATGGTGCCGGCCCCTCCGGAGGCGATCAGGGGGACCTCCACCGCCCGGCTCACCGATTCTATGAGGGCAAGGTCGTACCCGTCCCCCGTTCCGTCCCGGTCCATGGAGGTGAGCAGGATCTCTCCGGCCCCCGCCCGCACCCCTTCCACGATCCATTCGATGGCGTCCCGGTCTGTGGGGCGGGTTCCCCCGTGGGAATAGACACGCCAGGAGGCGCCTTCCCGCTTCACGTCGACTGCCAGGACGATGCACTGGGATCCGAAGCGGAGGGCCCCCTCG
>JAJZGM010000129.1 GCA_021828525.1 Nitrospirota bacterium
TCAGATCACTCCGCGTGTCGAGCTTTATGCCAACCTGTCCTACGAGTCTCTCGCGGCCGCTTACATCGGAGCGGTCACGACCACAATGACCGGAATCAATATCTGGTTCTGAAAAATCCCGACGCAACTCCCCCCCTGTTCCGCCGAAGTCCGGGGGGCGGTCTGCGGGACTTCTCCGGAATGACTCTGGATGCATCTTCCCCGGCCCTGAGCGGAAGGAGGTCGAACTCCGCCAGAAGGGTCCGGTCCCGGGCCGGTTCGTTGACCCTGTTTTTGGGGGGGTGATATAATTGATACTCGGAGGCGGGCAGGAATGCCCGATCTCCTGCGATGTCCCATAAGGGACCGGACGGCATGGGGGAACAAGTGTTCTTTCCTGTCTCAGGCCTGTCTCCGGGGAATAGTCGCAGACAAGGAGGATCGATGCACGATTCGACCAGCAATGAAGATTCCTGGGCTGATATCCCCCAATCCCGTCCAAATTCGGCTCGCCCAGGGCCAATGGACGATCCCGGCGAGCCGGAAATTCTTCGCCTGAGACGGCGTATCGCCTTTCTGGAACAGGTCGAAAAAGCTCATTCCGAAACCCGGGAGATGCTTGACTCGACCACCGAGATGAACCGGAAGCTCGAAGAAACACTGAAGAAAGCCCGCAAGGAGATCCAGGCCCTTCGGGACGAGCTGATCCGGCTCACTTCGCCTCCCAGCAGTTATGCGGTGATCCTCTCCGTTAACCTCCCCGAACATCAGGAGACCTCCACGCATGGGGGGTTGCTTGAGCCATCGGCCGACATCATTGTGGCCGGCCGGAAGATGCGGGTCAACATCGACCGCGCCATCGAGTCCCGGTCGCTTCGCCCGGGGGATCCCGTTCTCCTGAACGAGGCGTTCAATATTATCGGCAAGGCCCTCGAAGAGCGCCAGGGAGAGATCATGACGGTCAAGGAACTTTTGGCCGACTCCCGGATCCTCGTCTCGGGGGAGGCCGGCGTTGACCGGGTCATTCTTTCAAGCCCCGACCTCGAGCATGTTCCTCTTTCGGTCGGGGACCCCCTCATGGTTGACGTCCGTTCCGGTTTCGCCCTGGAGAAAATGCCGAAGAGCGAGGTGGGTCAGGTCGTTCTGGAGGAAATCCCCGATGTGACCTTCGATGATATCGGCGGGCTCGATTCGGAGCTTGAAATGGTCCGGGATGCGGTGGAGCTGCCTTTTCTTCACCCGGAACTCTATGCGGAGTACCATCTCGACCCTCCTAAGGGGGTTTTGCTCTATGGTCCTCCGGGATGCGGGAAGACCCTGATCGCAAAGGCGGTCGCGAACTCGGTCGGCAAACGGATGGCCGAGAGACACGGAAAGGGTGTGGGCGGGCCGGAGGGACGCTCCTATTTCCTGCATGTGAAAGGGCCGGAACTCCTCAACAAGTACGTGGGCGAATCCGAGCGACAGATCCGGGAGGTGTTTGCCCGGGCCCGGGAGAAGGCCGAAGAGGGCCATCCGGTCATTGTCTTCTTCGACGAGATGGATTCCCTTTTCAGGACGAGGGGAACGGGGGTTTCCTCCGACATGGAGAGCACGATCGTCCCCCAGTTCCTGGCAGAAATCGACGGCGTTGAGCGGCTCAGGAACGTTATTGTGATCGGAGCTTCCAACCGTCAGGATCTTATCGATCCGGCCATCCTGAGGCCTGGAAGGCTCGATGTGAAAATCCGCATCGACCGTCCGGACGAAAAGAAGGCCCTCGCCATCTTCCATCGTTATCTGACCCGGGAAGTTCCCCTCGCCCCATCTGTTATGGCCGGCCATGAGTTGGCCGACGCGGCGATCGACTCCCTGATCGACCGGATCGTGAGGCTGATGTACGAACATACGGAGGAAAACCGGTTCATGGAAGTCACCTACGCAAGCGGCGAGAAGGAGGTCCTCTACTTCAAGGATTTCTCGAGCGGTGCCATGATTTCGGGGATAGTGGCCCGGGCCAAGCAAACGGCGATCAAACGCCAGATTTCGGACACGGGAGAGCGGGGGCTGACCCTGGAGGATCTGTCCCAGGCCATTCGTCGCGAATTTCAGGAGAACGAAGATCTTCCCAACACAACCAACCCCGACGACTGGGCCCGGATTGCCGGCAGAAAGAATGAACGGATTGTCAGCGTCAAGACGCTTTCCTCACGGGAAGCCCGGGAACGCCCAGTGGAAACCCTTCCGGTGGGGCACTATCTGTGACGCCCAGGGGAACGGGCCTTGCCTTCAGGCCGGAGGACGGATCGCCGGAGAGCCGGACAGAAGGGTTCGGGCGCATTGTCGGGACGGAGGTGGAGTACGGAATCTCCCTCGAGTCTGGCGAAATGGGAGAGGCCCAGATCGAACTGTCTCACGAACTGGTCAACAAGCTTCCCTCGGGGTTTTCCTCTGGTGCCCTTTGGGACTATGAGGATGAAGATCCCTTTGTCGATGCACGGGGGTTTCTGGTGGAGGGGGAACGCGAGCGCCCCGACCGGCGCGAAAACCGGTGGACCAACCGTCCTCTCTACAATGGGGGCCGTCTCTATGTCGATGGCGCCCACCCGGAATATTCCGGTCCGGAATGCATGAACCTTCGGGACGTTGTCCGTTTCGAAAAGGCCGGCGACCGTCTCGTCGAGGAATGCCTGAAGGCCTGGGAATCCGACGATCCGAAAAAACGGAGCCTTCGGATTTTCCGAAACAATTCGGATGGCTGGGGAAATTCCTGGGGATATCACGAGAACTATCTCCTCTCCCGGGAACTGCCCTTCGACCGCATCATTCAGGGCCTCACCGCCCATCTCGTGAGCCGGACTGTTTTCTGCGGATCGGGAAAGGTGGGCTCGGATCTGGGGGAGGACCGCGGGTTGGGAGCGGAGATCCCGTACCAGATTTCCCAGAGGTCCGAATTTTTCGAAATCCCGGTCGGGTTGTCGACGACGGCCCGGAGGGGCATCATCAATACCCGCGACGAACCGCATGCGTCCCGGGGGATCTACCGACGTTTGCACGTGATTTCAGGGGATTCCAACCTGTCGGAAATCTCGACGGCCCTGAAGGTCGGAACAACCCTTCTTGTCCTGTGGGTTATGGAAGAAAGCCATAAGGAAGGATCGGACCTTTCCTTCCCGGTCCTGGCCGATCCGGTCTCCGCCTTCCATCAGGTGTCGAGGGACCTGACCTTCAGGAAGCCGCTTCCCATGGCCGACGGATCGACGACGACGGTGCTCGATCTGGCGGGGGCCTACCTTTCGACGGTCCGTTCGTGGTTTGAACGGGCGGGGATGAACTCCGAAGTCCGGGATCTTCTCGACCGCTGGGAGGGGGTGCTTGTCCGTCTGGGGCGATATCCCGACACCTCTTCGGGGCTGGAACGGGAAGTCGACTGGGCGATCAAGCGGTCGATGATCTGGAAATACCGCGAGGCACGGGGACTGTCCGGATCAGATTCGAGGCTCCGGATGCTCGACCTCCAGTACCATGATGTCCGGACCTCCCGCGGACTTTTTCATCTGCTCGATGCGGGGGGGCAGGTCGACCGTTTTCTCGACCCGATGGAGATAGACGATGCCCGCTTAAACCCCCCGTCCGATACCCGGGCCTTCTTTCGGGGAACCCTGCAGCGCCGGTTTCCAAAGGAGGTCGTGGCGGCAAGCTGGAGTTCGGTCGTGGTGGATGACGGAGGGACCGCCCTCAAGAGGATCCCTCTTGCGGACCCGTTCAGGGGAACGCAGAAGACGGTCGGTGCGATGCTGGATCGTTCCGAAACTGTTCAGAAACTTTTGGATGAGCTGCGTTCGAAGGGTGGTTCATCGGAAAAAAGCGAGGGTGTGAAATGAGCCAGAAAGAGAAGGAAATCCGCAAACGAGAAGATGGCGGCACGGAGCCCGATTCCGGCTCGGAAGGGGCCTCTCCTTCCCCCGCGGCTTCCGAACGGGTCAAAAAGGTTCAGGAGGATGCGGAGGATATTCTGGACAAGATTGACGAGGTTCTGGAGAAGAACGCGGCCTCGTTCGTGAAGTCCTTTATTCAGAAAGGCGGGGAATAACCGGTGCAAAACACCCCTGGGTCCCCTTTTTCGCAACCCTTTGCCCAGTCCTCCTTTATCGAGTGTCTGCGTTCTTCAGGATATTTTGCGTCTTCCGGAGGGTCCTCCCTGCCGGGGAGTCCTGTGGAACAGATTCCCCACGCCACCACCGTTCTTGCGGTCCGCTATTCAGGGGGGGTGGTCATGGCCGGAGACCGTCAGGCGTCCGAGGGATATCAGGTCGCCAGCCGGAATATCGTCAAGGTGATCCCTGTCGACCGCTATTCATGTGTCTCCATTGCCGGCGCCGCCGGTCCGGCCATGGAGCTGGCCCGGCTTTTCCGGGGCGAGATCGAGC
>JAJZGM010000130.1 GCA_021828525.1 Nitrospirota bacterium
GAACAGATGAAACCGTAAATCCAACTAACGGGCAGCGCCGGAGAGCCTTATACGCTGAAAGCATGTAGGGAGATAATAATGGCACACGGCTCCCGCACCCATTGTCTCGATCGCTCAATGTATACACCCAATCCCGTCAAATTGCAAGCTAGGAAAAGGGAATGTGTTGACGGGACAAAAATCGGGAAATCAGCGGTTACCGGGGAGAGATCCGCCCATGGAAAATCCCCTCATTTTCGGGATCCCACTCGAAAAGGAAGCCCGTGGCTTTTTTCATTCCCGAAGCGGAAGGGGCCGGAAACTGGTCCGGAGCGAGAAAATGGGCAAGTGTCAAAAGCTCCGGTTCGTGGCCGACAAGAAGAAGCGTCTCGGGAAAAGAGTCGGCGAGGAAGGCGAGGAAGCTTTCCTTCCCGAAGGAGGCTGGAAGGAAGTCCGAGGCAAGCTCGATCCGGCACTCCACCTGGCTGACGGGATGTTTTTTCCTGAGGCCGCAAAGAAGCAGCTCCGCCGTCTGGACGGCTCGTGTCAGGGGACTTGAGATGATGCGGTCAACGACAAGATCGAGGAGGGCGATTTCCCGGGCCAGCCTCCGGACGCTTTTGCGTCCCCCGGGAGTCAGGGGACGCAGGACCTCCGGGAAAGGGTCGTCCGCCGCCTCTCCGTGGCGGACAAGAATCACCCTCATCCGTAACCCTCCGGAGAGATGTCGTCGTACCCGATCGCCAGGTTTTCGAAACGGGTGCAGAAGCCCTGGTAGGCCAGCATCACCGAGCCGATTGGTCCGTTGCGCTGTTTTCCGATAATGATCTCGGCCTTTCCCTTCGAATCGAGATTGTCGGGATGATAGACCTCATCCCGGTAAATGAAGAGAACGATATCGGCGTCCTGCTCTATGGCCCCCGATTCGCGAAGATCCGACAGGGTCGGTTTTTTAAGTCCCGGACGATTTTCCACAGCCCGGGAGAGCTGGGCCAGCGCAATGACCGGAATCTGGAGTTCCTTCGCAAGCGCCTTGAGCGAGCGCGAAATTTCGGAGATTTCCTGTTCCCGGTTGTCCGTCCGCTGGGAACCTCTGACGAGCTGGAGATAGTCGACGGCAATCATGGCAAGGTCTTTTCTCTGTTTCTTGAGTCTCCTGGCACGGGTGCGGAGTTCGAAAATCGTGAGATCTCCCGAATCGTCGATATAGATGGGAACCTCGCTGGCATCTCCGAAGGCCTGCATGACATTGTCCCAATCCTCGGAATTCAAATGGCCGGTCCGGAGATTTTTCGAATTGACGCGGGCCTGGGAGCTGATGAGACGGAGGAAAAGTTGTTCCTTGGGCATTTCGAGACTGAAAATCCCGACGGGCTTTCTGAGATCGAAGGCCACATGCTGGGCAATGGACAGGACGAAAGCCGTCTTTCCCATGGCAGGGCGTCCGGCCACGATGATGAGTTCGGAGGGATTGAACCCTGTCGTGAGATGATCGAGATCGACAAACCCGGTGGGAAGGCCGGTGACAATATCCTTGATCTCCCTGTTTTTAAGATCCTCGAGGCGCTTGAACTGGGCATCGAGGTAAGAAAGATCTCCGATCTGGGCAAATTCGGAGCGGGAACGACGGGCTCCCACATCCATGATCTTCCGTTCGGCGTAGTCAAGGACTTCATCCGGGTCGAGGGTCGAATCGTAGCCTTTCTGAGCAATCTCTTCGGAGACGAGGATCAGTTTCCGGAAGATTCCCTTTTCGACGATCAGCCGGGCGTAGTGAATGGCATTGGCAGCGGTCGGAACAATCTCGGCCAGCTCGTAAATGTTTTCCGGTGCGCCGGTGATGCCGGCCCAATCCTTTTTTGCCAGGTAATCGGAGAGGGTCAGACTGTCGATCGGAATGTGACGGTCGGCCATTTCTTTCATCGCCATGAATATCCGGCGGTTGGATTCAAGAAGGAAGTCGTCGTCCTGGAGCATGTCTCCGACGGTGATCATGACCTCGTTATTGAGAAGGATCGATCCGAGAAGGGATTTCTCCGCCTCGATCGTCTGGGGGAGATTCTTCCGGGATTCGCGCCCAGGCCGAGATTTCATGGGGGAACTCATAGGAGGTCGCCGGAGAGGAGGAATCCGGCGATTTCCTCGATCGAGAGGGCGGTCCGGGATATTTTTTTCCGGCCGGTCAGGGTCCAGAGCCCTTTTTCGGAATCGTAGAGGACGACGGCCGCAACTTCGGCGTGATCGGCGAGAATCCCTGTGGCAGAGAGAGGAAGCCCACTGTCGGAGGAAGGATCCGGGGCGGTCATGACGGGCCGACCCGAACGACGAAGGACCCGGGCAAAATCCTGGACCTGGCCGGATTGGCCAGGAGGATGGCAGGCCAGGACAAGCGTAGCGCTCTCCTTCGGTCCCTCCTGTTTCTGGAGAGCCTCCTCGATATGGGTAATATGGAAGGCAAAACCGACCGCGGGAAGATCATGGCCAAAGGCCTGGCCCAAATGGTCGTAACGTCCTCCCGAGGCCAGATGGGTCGGAGAGTCCTCGGCAAAGAGCTGGAAGAACATGCCCGTATAATAGGGCCCGGGGGGAGAAAGGGCAAAGTCCACCCGAACCGAGGAGGCATACGGTGAACGCGAAAGGGCGTCCAGGAGGTCAAGGAAGTTTTTCTTCTCCCGTAAAATCTCCTTGTCATCCTCCGCATGAATATTCTCCAGAAAGGCCTGGCCCTCACTGATTCC
Source organism: Nitrospirota bacterium (assembly GCA_021828525.1). Lineage (GTDB taxonomy): Bacteria > Nitrospirota > Leptospirillia > Leptospirillales > Leptospirillaceae > UBA4572. Next base: position 2,718 of record JAJZGM010000130.1, read on the forward strand.
GTAAACCTTCCCGGAAAGGAGAGCCGCTGTCCTCGCAAGGGAACCCTGGCCAGAAGAGGGAATAATGGAGAGAAAACGGTCGGGATTCCGGGAATGAAAGGCCAGACGAAGGTCTTTCAACCTGTCCGGATCCCCGGTCACCTGTTTCAGAAGGGCTTCCTGAAAGCCGGCATGGGAAAGAAGAAGAAGAGGTTCCTTAAGGGGGAAAATCTCAGCTCCCGACAGACAGAGGTCGAGGATTTCCCCGTCGGAGACAACGGACGGATCCCCGATGAGCTCAAGCCCGGTCTGGTGCAACTCCCTCTGGAGCGAGACAGGGTGGTTTTCATCCCGGAAGACGGAGGTGCTGTAACAGAAACGCAGGGGGAGCTGCCTGTCCCTGAAGGACTGGGTGGTGAGGCGGGCGATCTGGGCCGTGGCGTCTGGACGGAGGACGAGAACCTGCCCCGATCCCCGGTCCTGCATAAGATAGAGTTTTGTCAAAAGGGAGGGATCAAGACCGGGAGAGATGGCATCGAGGTATTCAAAGGAGGGAAGGATGATTTCCCGATACCCCCAGAGAAAAAAATGGGCAAGGAGGTGATGGGTCGTCTCCCTCCGAAAGCGCGCCGTCCGCGAAAAGACAGGAGAAACCCCGGTCGGCGTTGTTTTTGAAGGGGGCCGGTGGGTGTTACCGGCCCCTTTTTTCCGCTTATCCATTGATGTCGGAAACCTGCTATCTCGAAAGGGAGGGAAGACGTAACAACTTGAGTGCAATGATTTTCGGATTTTTCCGAATCTCGTCAAGAACGGCCTGAGCCGGTTCTGTGTCGAGACCGATCAATGAAATGGCCTTTCCACCGGGAAAATCACGACCGAATTGCATCCGGGCGATATTGACGCCATGGGATCCCAGGAGGCTTCCGACAAGACCGACCACTCCAGGCTGGTCCTGATTGGTGAGGAAGAGCATGATCGGGTCCGGAACGACCTCCACCGGGAGGTTGTCGAGGGAGACGATCCGGAAATCCTTCTTTTGAAAAATAGATCCCGCGATCTGGTGAGTCCCGTGGGCCGTCGTGGCCCGAAGAGTCAGGAGTCCCACATAATCTCCCTGCTGGGAGGATCGGGATTCGACAACCTCAAGACCCCGTTCCTTAGCCAGGATGGGAGCATTGACCTCGTTTACCCGGGCCGCCAGGATGGGGGACAGGACGCCCTTGAGCGCCGAAATCGTCACGATGGAGGTCGGAAGGGTGGCCGCCTCTCCGCTGAATTCGACCGCAATTTTTGAAATCGGCTCGTGAGTGATCTGAGCAAGGATTCCGCCCATGACCTCGGCCAGTTGCTGATAGGGGGCAACCCGTGCCGCGTCTTCCGGGGGGATGGAGGGAAGGTTGGCTGCATACCGGATCACGCCCTTGGCAAGATAGTCAACCATCTGGTCAGCCACAGCCAGGGCGACATTCTCCTGTGCCTCCTTCGTCGCCGCCCCGATATGGGGAGTCGAGATGAAGTTGTCGAGCTTCAGGAGAGGGTGGTCCGGAGAAGGCGGCTCCTGGACGAAGACATCGAAGGCAGCTCCCGCCACATGGCCATTGGCCAGGGATTCGGCCAGATCGTTTTCGTTAATGACTCCACCCCGGGCGCAGTTGACGAGATAGACGCCCTTTTTCATTCTTGCGATGG
>JAJZGM010000131.1 GCA_021828525.1 Nitrospirota bacterium
CTTCATGGAGGTGATGATGAATCCAGCAAGAAAAAATATGTTATGGGGTCTTTTTTTGGCGATCCTCATCCTGGCACCGGGGCTCTCCCAGGCCGCATCCGGGATCCGGGTGACCAGCACCGCCTTTAAAAATGGGGGCCGGATCGGAGAGACATACGTCTTTTCCGGATTCGGGTGCTCCGGCAGGAATCTCTCGCCCGAAATCCGGTGGGGCTCCCTTCCCCGGGGGACAAAAAGCGTCGCCGTGACCGTATACGATCCGGATGCCCCGACCGGTTCCGGCTGGTGGCACTGGGTGGTTTACAATATTCCCCCGAAGGTCCATGAACTTCCCGAAGGGGTCGGAACGAAGGACGGTCTCCGCCTTCCGGCCGGAGCCGTCCAGGCCGTGACGGACTTCGGGGCTCCGGGCTATGGCGGGCCCTGTCCGCCGAAAGGAGACCGCCCTCATCACTACATCATCACCGTCTATGCCCTGAAGACTCCGAAGCTCGGGGTGTCGCCGGGGGCATCACCGGCCCAGGTCGGCTATTTCCTGCACTTCGCGACGATCAGGAAGGGGAGGCTCGTGGGGCGATACGGGAGATAGAGGCTCCGGAGGGGCCATGAGTCGTCCCGGATCCGTCTGTCGATGAGTGACTTGCGATTTTTGATTTCTTCGGATATTCTCTAGGAATCGGCGAGGCACCTCTTTGCCGCCCGAACTATTACATTATCCTGACTGGAGGTTCCAGAATGGCTCCCATTCAAACCGTTGGCAACTGGACTGCGATGGAGTGGGTAATTCCTATCGCACTTGGGTTTGCGATTGTCGCTGGCTGGTTTATGGCCATCTCATCCATCTATTCCAATCCCGACAAGTAGGTTTCCGTGCCTGTCGTTTTTTAGGAATTCCTGATGCGGGTCATCGCGGAAATCAAAAAGATGTGGACCGATGCCCGGCCGATATTTTTCATATTGGCCGGTGTCATCGGTCTTTTTATTCTCCTTTTCGGTTCCATGATGTGGGGTTTGCTGGGCAAGGATTCCTTCAGCCATTATTCCCACCCAACATCCGCTCCTTCCGTCAGTCCCCAAAAATGATGTCGGGCATGCCGATTTTGTGATCTCTCCGGGCCGATCCCATCCGCCCTTGAAGGACCTCTCCCCCCCTTGACCATCCGAAATGACCTTCCTGTTTCCGGAAAGCCAAAAATGTCCCCTTCAATGGTTTCCGAATGTGGCAAAAAAGGATGCCTGCCCGGAAAGTACCGAGACGGGCTCTCTTTTCAAAAGGGTCGGGCCCGGACCATTCCGGTGCGAAAGGGGAGTCAGGGGCATCGGGCCCCCCTGACATGAGGAGCATGACGTTATGCCTTGCCTATCCGGCAGCGATGGTTGAATTTCAAGAGCCGTAACGGTTACTCTGTAAAGATGTGCGCCGCAAGTCTCACGGTGAATCGGAGTCAATTCAGACAAGGAAACAGGTGGATTTCAGGAAAGGATAGTTTTATGGCAGGTGGCGGCGAAGGACTGAGCCCGGTCGAGAAAAAAACTCTGGTCGGCCTCAGCATGATTTTTGCAATCAGGATGTTCGGACTTTTCATTGTGCTTCCGGTGATCAGTCTCTATGCCCGGGAGCTTCCGGGAGCGGACCCCCTGTGGCTCGGACTGGCCCTGGGAGGCTATGGCCTCTCCCAGGCAATTCTGCAGGTCCCGTTCGGAATGCTGTCTGACCGTTTCGGGCGCAAGCCGATCATCATTATCGGGCTTCTGATCTTTGCCGGCGGATCAGTCTTTGCGGCGACCGCCCATTCGGTTCTCGGACTGTTCATCGGGCGACTCCTTCAGGGGTCCGGTGCGGTGGCCTCTGTTGTGATCGCGCTGATGGCCGATCTCACACGGGAAGAATATCGGACACGGGCCATGGCCGGTATCGGGGTTTCGATCGGACTTTCCTTTGCCGTCGGAATGGTCGTGGGGCCGATCGTGGGGGCCCATTATGGAGTCTCCTCTCTCTTCTGGCTTACGGCCGTTCTCTCTCTTTTGGGGATCGCGGTCCTGCTCCTGGTCGTCCCCAACCCCGTCGGCGCGGTCCACAAGAACGAAATGGAGCTTTCCTTGTCGCAGCTTGGATATGTCCTCAAAAACCCGGCCCTTCTCCGGATCGACATTTCCGTCTTCACCCTGCACCTTTTTCTCACCGGGGTCTTTGTGAGCTTCCCGGTCCTGCTCCACAAGTACATGTCGGAGCAAAGCATGTGGAAGGTCTACCTGCCCGTCATTCTGGGCGGCATGTTCCTCATGGTCCCGGGCATGATCGTGGCCGAGAAGCGCAAAAAGCTCAAGGTGGCTTACCTGATCGCCATCGCCCTCATCGTCCTGAGCTTCGTGGTTTTCCTGATGGGATACCGCACCGAATTTGGCCTGATCGCGGGTCTTTCGGTATTTTTTGTCGGGTTCAACCTCCTGGAGCCGCTCATGCCCTCCATCATGACCCGCTTTGTCCGGACCCGGACGCGGGGGACCTCTTCGGGGGTTTTCAACATGAGCCAGTTCCTGGGAGCCTTTTTAGGCGGAGCCCTGGGGGGAGCCCTGGTCACAGTTTCGAATGAGGCCTTTTTCATCGGGATGCTGGTGATCGCCATCATCTGGTTTTTTATCTCGTTGGGGCTCACTGATCCGAACCTTCTCGAAACATTCGAGCGTCCGGTGGAGAAGGAACTCTCCGATCCCATGCCTCTCGTCCGCCAGATGGGAGACATGGCCGGGGTGGTCGACTGCCGGTACCGGGAGTCCGAAAAAGTCCTCTGGGTCAAGTATCTCCGGGACCGCATCACCCCGGAAGATCTCGAAAGAAAGCTTGCCGGATTGCTCGAAGCCTGACAAATAAGAAAGGTCCCTGTGACGCCCATCCAGCGATTTCGCCTTTCTCTGGCGCTGTTTTTCCTCCTGATCGGAGGAGGAACACTCGGATATGTGGAGATCGAAGGATGGGGTTGGGTGGACTCCCTCTTCATGACGGTCATCACCCTGTCCACCGTCGGTTACCAGACGGTTCATCCCCTCGACAGGGCCGGCCTTTTTTTTACGATGGCCCTGATCGTGGTTGGGGTCGGCACGTTGGGATATGCGATCGCCACGCTTTCGGAAACCATCCTTGAAGGACATCTGCAGAGTTTCTGGGGAGGCCGCAAGATGGAGCGGATGATCGAAAAGCTTGAAAACCATGTGATTGTCTGCGGGTTCGGCCGGATCGGCCAGCCGACGGCGGCCGCCCTTTCCGGGCGGGATATTCCCTTCGTCGTGGTGGAGGAAAATCCCGACCTTGTCAAGGAAATCATTGCAAAGAAATTCCTGGCCGTGATGGGAAACGCCTCCGAGGAAGGGGTCTTAAGGAAGGCCGGGATCGACCGGGCCCAGGCGTTGCTGGTGACCCTGTCGACGCGGGTTGCCGACGCGGCCTATATCGTCATGAGCAGCCGGATCGACCACCCGGGGCTTACGATCATCGCCATGGCAAACGATTCCCGGACTGAGGCCAAACTTTTGAAGGCCGGGGCGAACAAGGTCGTCTCCCCGTTCATTCTCGGGAGCAACCGCATGGTGATGGCCCTCACCCAGCCGACCCTCCTCGATGTGATGGATGTGGTGACGACACGGGACGGGATGGGACTCACCTTCGAGGAGCTTGTGGTTCCGGAGCTATCCCCTTTTTGCGACCTGTCGATCGCCGAGATCGGGAAAAAGTTCGGGATCCGATCCCACATCATCGCCATCCGGCCGGACGGAGGCAAAAATTTCGTACTGCCGACGGCCCAGAGCGTTTTGAGGGCGATGGACCAGATCGTCATGATCGGTTCCCGGGACGAATTTGAACGGATCAGGGCCCTGATGGCGGGGGAGCAGGAAACCGGGGTCCGGACATGACCAACCAGGGGGAGGCAAGAGGTGAAGCTTGAGGAATGGGCTCATCCGTCACCGTTATCCAACGCCGAGTGGGCGTCCCGGGGGAACCGGGTACTGGTGGAAAACGTCCGCCGGGAGGAGCTGGTTTTCCGGAAAGGGAGAGGGGCCTGGCTCTACGATGTGGAAGGGCGACCCTATCTCGACTTCCTGGGAGGTGTGGCGATCCATGTTCTGGGCCACTGCCATCCCAGGGTTACGGTCTCGGTCCAGAAACAGGCCCAGCGGCTGCTCCACACCTCCAATCTCTATTACCACGAACCCCAGATCCTTCTGGCGGAATTTCTTGTCAGTAAAACATTTGCGGACAAGGTCTTCTTTGCCAACTCGGGCACGGAGGTGGTGGAGGCGGCCATCAAGCTTGCCCGCCGTTTTGGAGCTAAGACCGGCAGGTTTGGCCTCATGGGGCTGGAGGGCAGTTTTCACGGGAGG
>JAJZGM010000132.1 GCA_021828525.1 Nitrospirota bacterium
TTCCGATCTACCTCTTCATACTGGGTCGGATCAAAGACGGGGGATTGATGAAGGTCGTTGGGTGTCAGATGGGTCCGGATTTCGGTCCCGCTGACCGATGTCACCTTTTCCAGCGGAATAATGTGGAGGGATTCAAGAGATCGTGCGACCAGCCCGGTCACCTGATGACGGGATTCGGTAAAAAGGACTTTTTCAAGGCGTCCGAGGTTTTCCCCACGAAGCCCCAGGACAGGGATACCGACCCTGTATGTCACTTCTTCGCCCAATGAAATCTCCCGAATAAGGTGGTCATCCTTTTCTCGGTGGAGATGGTACCGTTCCGCCGTCGTTCATTATCCCGGGGCCTTGCAGGGTCCCTGAATCACCTCCGTTTCTGATGGGTCAAAACATTCCCATCTGCCGATAGCCCAGGTCCACGAAGAGGACCTCTCCCGTCACCGCGCGCATGAGCGGAGAGAGAAGGGCCGATGTGGCATCCGCCACCTCCTCCGAGGTCAGCTCCTGTCCCTTGAGCGGGGCTCGATCGGACACCGCCTTCTGCATGTCAGAGAAGCCCTTGATGGCCCGGCCGGACGCGGTCTTGATCGGACCAGCGCTGACAGCATTGACCCTGATCCCCATGGAACCCAGGTCATAGGCCAGGTAGCGGACCGACGCCTCCAGCGCGGCCTTGGCGGCTCCCATGACATTGTAGTGGGGCACGATCCTCTCCGACCCCAGATAGGTCATGGCCACCACCGAGCTTCCGGCCCCCATGAGCGGGGCGAAGGCCCGGCAAAGGGCGACCAGGGAGTAGGCACTGATCTCCTGGGCCAGGAGAAACCCGTCCCGGCTTGTCTCGAGAAAGGCCCCGTCAAGCTCTTCCCTTTTGGCAAAGGCGATGCTGTGAACAAGCCCGTCCAGGGTGATACCCTCTGAGCGAAGCCTCTCCGCCACCTCCGCCATATCCTGGTCATTCTTCACGTCAAGGGGAAGGAGAAGGCTCGAACGGTTCTCCTCCGGAAGTTCCTCCAGAAGCTTCTCGATAGTGGATTTCTGGGATTCTCCCAGATAGGTGAGGGTCACCCGCCCGCCATTTTTGACAACCGACCGGACAACGGCCCAGGCAATCGACCACCGGTTGGCAACACCCGTGACAAGAATGTGACGTCCGGCAAGAAGGGAGGGGTGAGAGGAGAAAATCCCAGAAGAGGGTGGGGTCATTTTTTCTTCCCTGAATTGTAGGTGACTGGAAGAGTATCCGACTGACCAAGGAAATCCGACAGCCGATACCCGGAAAGCCTCGTCATTTCATGGTCTGGATCATTCATCACCACAAAAAGAATAGGCCAATTCGGAAAAATATACAAGCGAGCGGGACGATAGGGAAGCCGGTAACGGGAAATCTCATTCATGGAGCCCAGATCGAAAAGGACCATCATCCTCGACCGGCGAAAAATGGCCAGGGCCTTCCGTCCCCCCGGAAACATCAAAAGCTCCCGTACTCCGTGGCGCAAGCCCTCCCGTAAGCCAACCCTCCGAACCGCTCCTTGGGCATTCGACCTGACAATGGCATCATGGCAGCCCGCCATGAATCCTCCGGCTGGAAGAGGAAGCACACTGACAGGGCCGGTACACCCGTCGAGATCAATCGTCCGGAGAACAGCGAACGGGCTGGTTCCCACCTCCATGACACCATCCGAGCGGAAAAGGGGAAGCCAAAGGTGGCCACCTCCGTCCGGGGCCACCCTCCGGAAAACATCTCCGACGGCGATCCAGTCCCGGGGGAGGTACCTGTCAGGGTCAAGGGCATACAGAAGGTGGACAGCCCTTGCGACAAGATAGTAGTGGTTGTCGGACCCTGCCAGGATCTGTCCCGGATTGAGCCCGACGGTCCGCTGAAGAGGAGGGCCTGCCGCGGTGGAGGGAAGAAGCAGCAGGGAGCGGCTTGATTCGAGATCGACAAGAAGCCGGCCTCCAGAACGACCGACAGCCAGATCCCGGGGATTCTTGAGCCCGGCAATCCGGACGGAAAGGGTCCAGGTTCCGGGATCAATCCGGGAGACCGTCCCAGCCTTTTCGGAGAGGAGAAAGAGAAGACCCCCTCCGGAAGCCAGGGTGACGCGGCCTGCGGGCAACGAGCTGGAGAAAACGGGAACCAGGCGATCCTCAAGACCCCAGGCCCGGGAGGAGGTCAGGCTCCACCCCAGCAGCCCTCCCCAGGCAAGAATATATAGGAGCAGAATTCTTTTTCCGGACACGGACTCTAGACAACCCCCAGGGAAAGAAACCTTCCCCCGCCTTTCCTCTTGTTCCAGCGGACCGACAGTCCCATCATCGACTCCATGACCCCCGGAACATAATGTTCCATGAATTGTCCCACATATTCGTCCACAGCCAGGAACCGGGACGTCTTGTTCCCGGGAGATCGCCCCTCGACCTCGATCCAGAGAACCCGGTCCCGCCAGACCGGGGTCATGGCAACCCGCTCTGGATGGATCGTTTCGTCCTCCAGGCTTTTGGCAAGGGAGGCTCCCAGCTCGATCGTGGCCGCCATGGGAAGGAGCAGGGACCAGGGGACCAGGGAGACATGCCCCCCCTCCTCCGGCTCTTCCCCTCCTTGAAATGGCCTGGGAAGATCGAAAACCCGGGAAATCGCCTCACCGACCTCCTCCTGAATCGTCCCTGAAAAACGCTCGTCGAGAATCTCCCCCCACTCGCCCGCATAGGGCGGCGTCACCCGGACCACCCCGACCAGGGCTCCCCTCCCTTTGTCCCGGGAAGGACCAAATGACCGCAGCAGGGGATCGGATGAAACCAGAATCTCCTCGGCCGGCTGGTCCCAATCTCCCAGCAGGGCCTCGGCCATCATGACCGGCATTTCGTCCAGGCTTCCGGAGGAGTCCATCGAAAATCCGAAGTTCAGTCGCTCCTCGACAAATCCCCGTCGGCTATCATACGAAAAAGTATAAACATCTGCAAAAGACAAAACCCGGGGATGAAGGAAGACCTGGACCAGATGAGTGCTGTCGGAAAGGGCCGTTTCGAGGAGTTGGGCCAGGGGAGCCAGGGCGTCAAGTGTCAGGGCCTCGGGAAGGGCATGGTCGAGGTCCACCAGAAGACCTAGGCCGAAGACCGCGTCTCCGGGGTCCATGGAGTCCCTATCCGGCCGCTCCTCCTCTCCTTCCTCCGATTCGAGGTCGAAACGGTCATGAGAGATCTCGAGATAGTTCCTGATAAAGAGAGACCACTCCGGCGTCACTTCCGGGAGATCCGCCAGCACCCCCAGCTCCCGCTCCTCCGCAAGGATGTCCAGGATGTCGGAAAAGCGCATCGACAGGTCGTCTTCCTTCAGCGCTTCCGAAGGGGGGCCCAGACGAAGGATCGCGGCCAGCTCCCCGACCAGTTTATCCGGATTGTCCGTCATGATTTCCATTGATCGTCTCTCCTTTTGAGGGTCTTAAGGACTCTCCTGATTGTCTGTCTTCCCTCTTGCAAGGCGTGTCTTCCAGGAAAAAAGAGGCATGGTAAAGTCTCTCTCCGGCGGAAGGGCCCGGTTCTTCTGGAGGAGGCGCCGTGGCTGGCCGGCCTCCCAGAAGGAGAGCACCTCGGAGGCCCGGTCGATCACCTCACCTGGAAGGCCCGCCAGCTTCGCCACCTCGATTCCGTAGGACTGTTCTGCCCGACCGTCAATTATTCTGTGCTCGAAGACAAGGACACCCTCCCTGATCGTTACCCTCACGGTCTGGTTCCTGACCCGACGATGGGTCCGGGCAAGCTCCGAGAGTTCATGGTAGTGAGTGGCAAAGAGGGTGCGGCACCGGATACGGTCATGAATGAATTCGCTCACGGCCCAGGCGATTGCCATCCCGTCGAAGGTGGCCGTCCCTCGTCCCACCTCGTCGAGAAGGACCAGGGATCTTGTGGTCGCCGATGAAAGGATCCTTGCCACTTCGGTCATCTCCACCATGAAGGTGGAAGCCCCTTCAAGGATGTTATCGGACGCCCCGACGCGGGCGATGACGCAGTCGGACAGGGGAAGTCGGGCCAGATCCGCCGGCACGGGGCTTCCGGCCTGGGCCATTATGACGATCAGGGCGATCTGGCGCATGTACGTCGACTTTCCGGCCATGTTCGGCCCTGTCAGCACGATGAATTCTCCGTCAGAGAGTTCGGTATCGTTGGGCATGAAGGCCCGGGAGGGCATCCGTCCCTCCAGAACGGGATGGCGCCCATTCTTGACAAGAAGCGGCTCCTCACCGGAGACGAATTCCGGGAGGACATACCGGTAGATCCGGCCGTTTTCGAAGAAGGCAAGGAGAACATCGACCCGGGAGACAAAATCCGTCAGGATATGGATGACCTCACG
>JAJZGM010000133.1 GCA_021828525.1 Nitrospirota bacterium
TTCCCGGTTTCCACACTGTTAGATTGTCGATCACGCCTATGAACAATTGCGTCCTCCAAATCAGGGTGACAGGACGGGTGCAGGGAGTGGGTTTTCGCGCCTTTGTAAAAGCCAGGGCCGACGAAAAAGGGATTCTGGGCTGGGTCCGCAATCTTTCGGATGGCTCGGTCGAGATCCTTTCCCTTGTTCCCGAAGATCTGCGCTCTCCCTGGATGGAAATCCTCAGAGAGGGACCCGCCGGATCAGCGGTTGTCTCCCTCGAGGTTCGGGATCTCACGCCGGAGGAGATCGGACCGCTGCTCGAGGATATTCGGGAATTCCGGATCGAGAGGGCTCTTGAATGACCGACGATATCCTGGAGGATGCGGAGCCTCCGGAGGAGACCGGGGAGGAGGAGAGCGCCCCGGAGGAGACTCCCGGGCAGGGGGGTTCGTCTCTGGAGGCCGGTTCCCTGGGGCTCTACCTGAAAAACCTTCGGGACTATCCGCTCCTTTCGGCTGAAGAGGAGATCTCCTTGGCCCGGGAGATCGCCAGGGGCAACCAGGCAGCCCGGGAGAGGATGATCCTCTCCAATCTCCGCCTGGTTGTCCTGATCGCCAAACGCTACGTGGGCCGGGGCCTGGGTTTTTCGGACCTGATCGAGGAAGGGAATATCGGTCTCATGAAGGCGGTGGACCGATTCGACCCGGAGAAGGGATTCCGATTCAGCACCTATGCCTCCTGGTGGATTCGTCAGGCCATCGAGCGGGCGGCCATCAACCAGGGCCACCTGATCCGCCTGCCCGTCCACATGATGGAAAAGGTCAACCAGTATCTGTCCCAGGTCGAGCAGATGGTGGCCGAGGGGCGGCCTCCCGATCCGGAGGAGGCAGCCCGCAAGGCGCGTCTTTCGGTCTCCGAGTTCGAAGGTCTTCACCAGGTCCTCCGGGCCGCCGTCTCTCTCGATGCCCCGATCGGTGAAAGAGATGAAAACAGCCTGAAGGACATCCTCGAGGACCGGGGGGCCGATTCCCCGCTCGATGTTGTAGAGAAAAAGGAGAGCGTGCAGGGAATTGCCGCCGCCTTCGGGGTATTAAAACCGAAGGAACGCCAGGTGATCGCCCTCCGTTTCGGTCTCGAGGGGGGAGACACCATGACCCTCGAGGAGATCGGAAAGATTCTGGGCGTGACCCGGGAGCGGGTCCGCCAGATCGAGGCGGTGGCCCTTTCCAAGATGCGCGCCTACCTCGATGACGCCCGGCCCTTTGCCGCTTCGTCTCACCCGGACTCGTCCGGAGAGAAACACGAGTCATGAGTCTTCATTGAGATCCCCTCCAAAGACCAGGAGAAACCCATGGATTTTGGTACCTATGTCCGCACCGTTCCCGACTTCCCGAAGAAGGGAATCCTGTTCTACGACCTGATGCCCCTTTTTGGCTCCCGGGAGGCTTTTCCGAAGCTGGTCGAGCACCTGGCGTCCCCCTACCGGGGACTGGGGATTACCCGTGTGGTCGGGATCGAGGCCCGCGGGTTCATTCTCGCGGCCCCTGTGGCCCAGCTTCTGGGGGCGGGATTCGTTCCCGTCAGAAAGAAGGGCAAGCTCCCGGGACCTGTCCGGGAACTCTCCTACGCCCTCGAATATGGCCAGGACACGATCGCCATGCAGGAAGGCGGATTGTCGAAGGGGGAACGGGTCCTGATCGTGGACGACCTTCTTGCAACGGGCGGGACGGCCCGGGCGGCCCTGGACCTTGTGCGCCTCCTGGGGGGAGAGGTCGCCGAAATCCTCTTCGTGGCGGAGCTCGAAGGTCTCGGCGGGAGGGACCGGCTTTCCGGAGAGCGGGTCCGATCCGTTCTCTCTTACAAGGTCTAGGTGCCGGAGTGGAACCCTCCATCCGATATTTTTTCGTTCATATCGTCTACCTGAGACCCTTTTCGGAAATCGAGCCTCTGGTGGCCCCCCATCGGGCTTTTCTTGATACCTGCCTCAAGGATGGCATCCTTTTGCTGTCTGGCCCCCTTGTCCCCCGGACAGGAGGGGTCCTGTTCATGAGGGGCAGCGACCGAAGCGAGATCGAAACCCTTCTTGCCGGCGACCCTTACGCCAAGGCCCGGGTGGCCCGCCACGATCTTCTGGAATTTCAGCCGGTCAAGGCCTGCCCCGAGCTTTCGGGTCTTCTGGGCGGAGACTGACAGCATCGGAGACGGACCGGCGCGGAGGCACCCTCGTGAAATGGGCGGCATTTTCCTTTCCCCGGGGGTTTGCCGATGCGCTTCGCGGCAGCCTCCTTTCCCGGTCGCTGGCCTCGGCCCCCTTTGTCGGCCTTCTCCTCGCCTATGCCCTCACCCAGTTCAGCGAGGGGATGACCCAAACCGCCCTGACCTGGATCGCCTTCCGGATCCGTCACAACGATGTGACGCTCGTAGGTCGGATCGGACTGCTCCAGACGATCATCCCCTTTCTCATCCTCATCCCGGCCGGCGTCCTCATCGATCTCCTTCCCCGCCAGATCTTCATGGCGGCCATCAACCTCTTCAAGGGGTCCACCTACGCCATCATTCCCCTTCTGAGCCTTTTCGAGCCGGTCCGGACCCCCTCTCTCCTGGTTGTTGTGGTGGTGACAGCCCTTTTGTCCTCAGGTTTCGGACCGGCCTTCAATGCCGCGATCCCGGGCTTTGTTCCCTACGACCGTCTTAAACACGCCAACGGGTGGATCCAGATTGCGGGGCAGGGAGGGTATTTCCTGGGACCCCTGGTCACGGCCGGTCTCCTGCTCTACTTTCCCGCTCCCTGGCTTCTGGTCATGTCCGGTGGGGGGTTCGTCCTCTCCGCCTTTCTGTTTGCCCTCATCCCCCCGCCTTTCGACCCTATCGAGAGTCGCCGGAGCGAGGGGACGGGGCGGGATCACGCCGTCGCCTCCCGAAACGACGGACCGTCCCGAACGGGGGTGATTTCAGGCTTCCTTCATTCCGCAGGACTCCTTCTCAAAAATCCCGTCCTCCTTTTGTGCACCGTCCTTCTCATGGTCTTCGCGCTCTTCAATGCCCCCATGTTGATGGTCTGTCCCCTCCTGTCCTCCCAGGTCTTCCGGACTCCGCCCTCCTTCTACGCCCTGTTGTCAGGCGCCTACTTTCTGGGCTCCTTTCTGGGGGGGATTCTCCTTCTGGGACGACGGCTTCCGGGGCATTTTTCGCTGATCTCCGGGGGGATGCTCCTTGCCTCGGGGGCCTTTCTCCTCCTGCCGCGCCTTTCCTGGCCGTCGGCGGGTCTCATCCTTCTTCTCATCGTTGGGACCGGTCTCTCCTGGGCCCAGCCCCTGGCCTATGCCCGGATCCAGCAGATCGTTCCATCCCGCACCCTCGGGCGGGTCCTGGCTGTGGTGATGACTCTCTTCCTGCTTTCGGCCCTCGTGGGAATCGAGGGGGGAACGATCTTCCTTCATCGCCATCCGGTCTCGTCATTCCTCCATCTCGAAGGAGGAGTCCTGTTATCCATCTCTGTCATTGTGTTGCTTTTGGTAACACTTTTTCGCTCCCGGCTGTCCTGAGGAGATACGGATTCCCTTCTCAGGCCGACCCGACTTTTTCCGGAAGGCTGATTTTCCCTCACTCCTATGTCTGGCCTGATTCTTGCGATCATCCGGCAAGAGAGAGCCCCGGGCCGGAGAAAATCCTCCGAAGCCATGGGGTGATGACGGAGGAAGGAATCCATGTCCTTTATCGTGAATGTCCGCGAATCGAAAGATCTTCTGGTCGAGCGGAATTTCGGGCTTCTGCTTCTGGGACAGCTGGTCTCCCAGTTGGGGGAGAACCTGAACAAGGTGGCCCTCTTCTGGTTCGTCTATCTCTTTACCAAAAGCGCCCAGGCGATGATCGTCGTGGGCGTTCTCCAGACGCTTCCTCCGATGCTCTTTTTCTGGGCCAACGGGGTCATGCTCGACCGGTGCTCGAAGCGCAAGGTCATGATCTGGGTCGATGCCGTCCGCGGAATGCTTGTCCTTCTGATTCCCGTCCTTTATGCGCTCCACCACCTCTCCCTTCCCGTTCTCTACCTTTTGGTCTTTCTCATCGCGACGGCCAGCGGGATTTTCGGCCCGGCCCTTTACTCGGCCATTCCCCTGATGGTCAACGAGCCCCGGAGGGTCTCGGCCAATGCTCTGATGCAGACGACCGGCCAGGTGGGAATCCTGGTGGGCCCCCTTCTGGGAGGGCTTCTGTCGGCCATCTATAATCCGGTCTTCGTCATGATCGCAAACGGGATGACCTTCCTCATTTCGGCGCTCTTTCTCCTCTTCATCCGGATCGGGGAGGCCCGGGAGGCAGAGATTCTTCCTGTCTCCGGAGTCGCCGGGATCCTGGAGGA